>CACZXN010000003.1:28576-115679 GCA_902785075.1 uncultured Bacteroidales bacterium
ATGCTTCACGAGGAACGATTTCTGTTCCGTTCTGTCGTTGAATGGTTGTGACATTAAATGGAAGAGCCAATGTTTCCCATCCCTGACACGTCTGATAGCCAGATGTCATGCTGTAGTTGTGTTCGTAGGTGATACGCTGAGCAGTAAAGGCTTTCGGGCAATAGAATGGATTGCCGCTCTCTGCATCACTCAGCGTTATCTCCTCCGCCACATTATCTACCACAACATTACGCACTGTTGTTGGTGCATATTTCTTATCCTTGACATATAGTAGCAAGTTCGGATTCTTTATGTTGCCGTTAAACTGCACCTCAGGATTCCAGATAATCGCTGCTAAATCTGTGCAATTAGCCAACGCATTTGTCTCCACACCAATCACCGTCCATTGTCTGTCATTTGCTGTACAGGTTGCAGGAACTGTTAAGGTTGCTCCATAATTTCCACTTGCCAGTTGGATAGTTTTATCGCTATACGACACTACTTTGTAGTTCACATTCCCGACAGCAAATTCCATCACATCTTCCATGAACTCAATCTCCAAAGTGACATTAGATTCAATCTTCGTTGAATACATGTAATTGACAACGCTAGAAGTTACGTCCGTTCCATTCAATGTGACTGACTTAATACGATATCCTTCGTCTGGTGTGATAACTACAACCGCATTCGTTCCTTCAGCAACAGTAAATACCTTACTCTGCTCAAGGATAGCAATTCCTTCATAGGTCACACCTCCATTACCTGTTGATTTGATAGTGAAAGAATAAGTTGTAACAGGTATTGCTTCAAATGTTACCTCTATATTCGTATCGCTAGTGATATTCTCTATTGTCAGTTGATTGTTTACAACTTGACCTATCATATCTTTGTTATTTACATTGACACTTGCCAAGCGATAACCGCTATCTGCTGAGAATGTGATGCTGATAGAATTTCCTTCTTTTACAGAGAACTCACGACTTTGATTTCTAACAACTACGCTATTATATGTTACACGTCCATTTCCTGATGACACGATATTAATTGTATATGTAGGAATGGCTTCAAATATCACCTCTAATGTAGTATTTGCATTAATGCCAGAAATCGTGTACTGAAGATTCGTGACACTTGATATGATATCTTTGCTGTTTAGTTTTACGCTCTTGAGTCTATTGCCTGCATCTGGAGCGAATGATACTACAGCATCCGTCCCCTCAATTAAAGTGAATGAACTGCTTTTACCTCTCACGGCTGTCCCATTATATGATGCAGAGCCATTACCAGATGACACAATAGTTAATAAATATGATATTCGTTCAAATACTACTTCCAATGAAGTATCAGTAGTGATATTCGTTATCGTGTATTGGTTATTCGCAACCTTAGAAGTTACATCTGTTCCATTCAATGTAACAGACTTTATGCGATAACCTTCGTCTGGTGTGAATGAGACAACAGCATCTGTGCCGTATGAAACAGTGATGGTTGATGTCTTGCTGCGAATGGCTGTCTCATCATATGTTACAGAACCATTACCTGTTGACGTTATAGACAATGTACAGATGATTTCTTCAAACTCTACTTCTATGGAAGTATTTGACCCAATACCACTGATAGTATATTGGTTATTCTTTACATTCGACGTTACATCCTCATTGTTCAGCTTAACGCTCATAATTCGATATCCATCGTCAGGAGTGATTGTAACTGTTACATACGTACCTTCAACAACGGTAAATGTATTGCTCTTGTTGCGTATGGCTGTTCCATCATAAGTCACGGAGCCATTATCACCAACCTTGACTGTCAAAGAATATGTAGTAGGAGGTATCTCTTCGAATACAACCTCAACACTTGTATTCGATGAAATATTGCTGATTGTCAGTTGTCCATCAACAATTTGTCCGGTCATATCTGTCTTGTTGACAGTTACGCTTGCTACTCGATACCCCTTATCTGGCGAGAATGAAATTGTTATGGAACCACCTTCCCTGACAGAATAACTCTGACTTTGGTTTCTGATTACTGCTCCATCATAACCTACGTTTCCATTACCAGTAGACAATATACTGATGGTGTAATTAGGTATAGCTTCGAATACAACTTCTATTGTTGTATTTGCTGTAACGCTACTGATTGTGTACTTACCGTCTTTGATGTTGGAAGTAACATCAACAGAATTAACCATTAGGCTCTTGATGCGATATCCTTCATCTGGAGTAATTAATAGTGTTGCAGAAGAACTTTCAACTACATTGAAAGTATTGGTCTTACTACGTGTAGTAACATCATTGTAGGATACAGTTCCACTACCTGTTGCAGTAATAGACAATGTGTATGTGATTCGTTCAAATTCTACTTCCAACGTTGTGTCAGTGGTGATGTTCGTTATCGTGTATTGGTTATTCGCAACCTTGGAAGTTACATCGGTTCCATTCACTTTGACAGACTTAATACGATAACCATCATCTGGCGTAAAGGTCACAATTGTAGATGCTCCTTCAACAATAGTAAATGCACTACTCGTACCACGAACAGCAGTTCCATTGTACGTTACAGACCCATTACCCGTTGCCTTTAAGGTCAATGTAAAGTTTGTTGGTGGGATTACCTCGAACGCTACCTCGATTGTCATATCAGCAGAGATGTTTTCTATCGTCAGCTGGTTATTCACCACTTGAGCCGTCTTATTATCACCATTTACTTTTACACTTGCCAGACGATAGCCGCTATCTGGTGTAAAGGATATAGAGATAGAATTACCTTCTCTTATCGTAAACTCCTTACTTTGATTCCTTATGATAGAACTGCCATACGTAACTTTACCATTACCTTCCGATACAATACTGATAGTGTAGTTTGGAATCTGTTCAAACACAACCTCCAATGTGGTATTAGTTTTAATGTTAGTAATTGTGTACTGATTGTTCTTTACGCTTGATGTTACGTCTGTATCGTTCAATTTAATTGACTTGATACGATAGCCGTCATCAGGAACAATAGATAATGACGCATTATTTCCATAGCTGATTGTGAAAGAACTGCTCTTCCCACGAACTGTTGTTTCTGCATAAGTAACAGTCCCATTACCTGTTGACTTGATTGTCAATGAATATGTAATTTGTTCAAATTCAACTTCTATGGAAGCGTCCGATGTGATATTACTTATCGTGTATTGATTATTTACAATGCTCGATGTGACATCCTTCCCATTTAATTTTACGGACTTGAGTTTATAGCCCGTATCTGGGGTTATCGTTATGGTCGCAGATGAACCATCTGGAATAGTAAACGAACTAGTCTTTTCACGGATAGTAGAAGCATTATAAGACACAAAGCCATTACCTATAGACGTAATTGTTAAATCATGATTTGCATTGACTGTAACAGTACATGTGTCTCGTACCGATTTGTCTGAAGACATCACAATAATATTAGCGTGTCCTGGCTCTTTTGCTGTTACAAATCCAGAAGATGTTACTGTTGCAACAGTCAAATTATCACTTTCCCATAATAGTATATTATCTTCTGCATCTATCGGTAAATATGATGCAGATAATTGACGAGTTTCATTTTCGACTAAAATCAGATTATGAACATCAACGATTATTTTTTCTATCGAACTCACGTCTTCTTGTAAATTTGCATTTTTCCAATTAGATGCCATGTATTCATTTAACGACCCTTTAGGGATGTTAACTATGCAGTTATTCCCTGGGACTATACCCGTAGGAGGAATATTAGTTTTCATGTGAATTGTAAAAGTGCCTTCTGATATAAACCCACCCTGTAAATTCACATATTGTCCACTCCCACCATAATAATATGTAAACCCCACTGTACCAGACAAAATACTCTTCAAATTGTTTCCTAAAAACAAATGGGCACCATCTTTTAGGATAAAAGCGCTTGCATTATATTCTGTAAGAGAAGATGGTATCATTATTGTGTCTGGACGAAAACCATTATAAACAATTTCCCTTTTATTGTTACTAATACCTACAAAAGCATATGAACCTATATATTGTAGTTGATTACAATCTTCAATATTTACAGATGTCAGATTAGGACATGAAAACGCCCGATCTCCAATATATTTTATATTCGGAGGCAAGTGAACAGAAAGTAATGATGGAATTCCACTAAAAGCATTACTTTGAATAGAATCAATATTTTCTCCAATAATTAAATGATTAGGAGTATAATCCCATGCCTGGCTAAATGTGGTTGTTGCACTTAACCCGTATTCTTTTAATTTACAATTTATTAAGACGGTGTCTATTTTTAAGTACTTTTGTGTATTTCCTTCACATACACTATGCACAGATGTACAACTTTTCGGGATTGCAAGATATTTTAATTTGCAATCGCTATTCAAAGCAAAAAAGTACCCATGAAAATAATCGTCTTCTGTATAATTGATATTTGGATCTTGTACAATATTAACATCATATAAATCCAATCTACCATCAAGGCTTCTGTCTTGTATTAAAGAGCCTATGAATTTAATATCAGTAGCATTAATATACCCAATAACTTTCAAATTTCTTACTGTTTGTTGGTCTGCATAGCTTATTTCGCTTGACAACCAACCAGGATTTTGATTATCTACAACCAGATCCGTCGCTTGAGCGAAAACCACTATACACAAACATAACAATAAATTTAATATGATAAACCTCTTCATAATATGTTTCTATTTAAGTCTAAATGGGATATTTGATTTGCTCACTCTCATTTTTAAATTACAAGAATGGATTTCATTCTTAATAACATGTCGCATTACTTTCACGTCCATACAGGGCCCCAAAATAATTCCTGTCAAAGAACAAGCAGGAATTGGTATTTCGATATATGGATCTACTTCTATTTTAGAAGGATACAATAACATAGGATCTATACTGAAATCATTACTATCTATTATACCATAGTTCTTATAACCCACTAATCTAAACTCTTTTTCATATTGATAGTCCTTATATTTAATAAAAGGAGATATATCAAAACATATTGTAGATAACTCTGATATTTTTTTTTCTATTGTGAGCGGCTTACCCTCACTAATATATGGCCTCATAATCAAATCATACAAAAAAGAAATATTTTCTTTAAAACTACGATGAATTGTATTCATATTATACGCAACAAAACCTATTCTCACATGTTCCTGTCCAATTAGTTTTTCTATATCGAATTTCAAACATACACCTTTACCTCTATTCCCATACAAAGACCACATGGGAAGATAATCTTTCTTTGCAGAAAATGAGATAACATATGGAACCGTTCCGATTTCTATATTAGTCCCACATACTGATTCAAAATAGTCCTCTTTACATTGTTTTTCCCATTCTTCTGTTTGATATACTTCTGAAAGCCTCATTATTTCCGGAGTTACTCTTTTTATTTCATATTGAGGAAGAAGTGTTTTAACTACCTCATAACCTCGTTTCATTTCGGTTGGGTCATTAACTTTGAAAATATTTGACGCTCTAAACACTAAGCCTTTTTTGTCTTTGCTTTTACGATAGTTTTCTAATATTGCAAATAGAGTTTCAAGGCTCGTATAATGATACACATAGCGAATATGATTTATTTCCTCAAGCATACTCTATTAATATTTTTACTTCATACTTCTTTTATCATATATAACAATACAAAACAGTCACTCATAAGGATACTATCACTCCTGTTATAATCCTGGTGTTACGTTATCATCACCACCTGGCCAATCATCATTCGTGACAAACGATATACTATTACTATACTGAATGCCAACTGCACTCATAGCGTAAGCACGGATATAATATGTAGTTCCTGCCTTGAGACCTGTCAACTGAATGGAAGCAATTCCTTGCTGAGCTGAACCTGTCTGAGACTTGTAGGCATCAGTAACTTTATCGGGCATGTGATTCGTGCTTGAATAGCAGATGCCATACTCTGTCACAGGGAACATCGAAGTATAGTTGAACGTGACGGTTGCCCCTTCTTTATTGGTATCAGAGACCTTCACATCGGTAATCTCAGGCAAAGTGGCTGCAGCCTGCGTAACAGACACACTATACTTGTTAGATGCTGACTCAATGTTAATGACTGCTGTACGTTCAAACAATGTTGTATTGTCCTCACATTTGACGGTTAATGTCGCATCACCTTTACCACTTGTCTGTTCGAGTTTTGCCCAACTTTGATTTGAACTGGCTGTCCACGAAGCGTCACCATTCAGTTGTATTGTATATGCTGCCGTTGGTGCAGAAGCGGTAATCGATGTGGTGCTTACATTCAGAGTGGATTGATGATATTCTTGATTGATGGTCACATCCTTGCGCAACTTACTATTCTCTGTTGTTATCACAAGTGTGGCTGGTATACGAGCTGAGGTCTCGGACGAATTCTCCTGAACGTTCACTTGAATGGTCTGTGATCCTTTTCCAGCATAAGCGCTCAACGTGAACCAGTCTTGCTTACCTGCAATTGACCAATTGGCGTTCGATGTTATGTGGAATTCTTTCATGCCTGCATGATAGTCAAAGGTCAAGGTCTCTGGAGAGACTGTCAATGTCTCGGATGCAATCGTCTGGGTTACAATGATACTACGACTGATTCCACCATCTGTCTTGATAACCAATGTCATCTTACGGTTGTCGACAGACGATGGGTTAGCAGAATTTGCTGTCACCATAACGGTAGCATTACCTGTTCCCTCGGATGGGTTGACAACTAACCAATCACCATCACTACCCGTTTGTTTCTGAATCGTCCAATGGCAATTAGCTGTTATGACGATGGTACCAGTCAGTTCATCACCACCAATCGTGATATTACCAGATTCCACATTCAGGATGTCCGAGTTCACAACAGGTCCATCCTCATCGTCTCCACCACCACATGATGTGACAAACAGCATGCTACACAGGGTCAAGAGGAGAAACAAATTACGAAAGACATTTTTCATCTTTTTTATTTTTTAATATCCCCTTTGGGAATTACTTCACCATCAATTTCTTTCCATCTATGATATATACACCTCGTTTCAGTTCGCCTTGTACTTTACGTCCAGTCAAGTCGTATGTACCATTCTGTAATTCCATGATTCCGACATCCTGTAATTCCATAATACCTGTCTCATCGTCATCATGGATTGGAATATATCTTGGAGCTACAGCATTCGTTGGGATAGACATATAGGCTTCAAATGGTTTTACTGTACGATAGTTTGGCATAAATACGCTTCCCTCTGCGAAGTTCGAGCCTTGATCGTTCTTATTGATGGCATATACCATCGGAGATGCTTCTACATGATCGAAGCATGGAGTGAACACATGGTCGCCTCGATGTGACGTCTTAAGCGTTGTTACTGGAATCGTCACGTTCTCCGACTCAAAGATGATATTGCCAGTCAAAATATAAGGTGTCGCATAGGCTTCATTGTTAGGCATACTGATGATATATGGAGTATTGGCCTTGATGGCATCAGACCAGATGAACCCGTCATCACTCAAATCGCACAACCAGAATTTACGTACAGAACCATCAGTTGCCGTGAACGGAGATATAACTCCTAGACGTTCATGACTGATAATCTGGACATCGAATGGCAAGGCTATTGTCTCCCATCCACGGCACTCGTCGATACCGGTTGTCTGCGAGAACTTATGTGTATAGCTGATGCTTTGCGCGGTGAACGACTGCGGACAATAGAAACTACCTTCATCACTCAGAACAATATCACCAGCCTTACCGTCAATCACTACGTTCTGAACACCCTGCGGAGCATACACCTTGTTCTTCACATACATCAGCAGGTTCGGATTCGTTAAGCCGGCTGCCGTTGCGGTCGAAGCCATCAACACCTGAGCATTCCAGATAATCGCTGCCAAGTGGTTGCATCCATCGAACACTTTTCCCATCGTTGTGATGTTCTTTGATGGCATTTCTACGGAAATGATGTTCATGCCGCTGAAAGCACCTGTAGGAGCAGTGTTATTCTCGAAGCGGGCATTTGCCATATTCAAGTGTTTCAATTCCTTCATGGTTCTAAGGAACGTCATATCCGTTGCATTCACAGCACCCTTGCCTTGACACTCTATCGTCAACTCTTCCAAACCATCCGTTCCGCGCCACTTCAATGCATCCTCCACATGACCTGCCTCAGCAAGGTAAACTGTCCTGCCGTTGAAGAAATATGTAATGGGCAGAGTCAGCACTTTAGAGTTGTTCTTGTATGGCTTCACAACCATTGCGTTAATGGTGCAAAGACCTGTGAGAGGAGTTTTGCCCAGAAACAGCTCAGAAGAAGTCGTTGGAGCACTGCCATCTGTGGTATAATAGATGGCTGCATCTGCTTCCGTTGTAGTCAGCTCGAAGTTCAGACCATCGTACGACTTCAACGTAACTTCTGCACAAGTGAAGTTATTAGGTGTGAACGACCCACCCACTGGATCAAGACCAGTTGCAAAGGCTTTGTATTTCACAACTCTATTATCAGTCAACGTGATTGGAGTGGTATATAGCGTACTATTCTCTGTCACTTCCTTGCCGCCAATCTCATAGCGAATCTGTGAATTAGGCGTTGAACAAGACAATGTCAGCAATCCATCTTTATAATCCACTGTTACACCATAGACACTCAACCAGTCAACAGTGAACTTCGTAACCTCAGAAGGTTGCATTTCGTCGTGAACAGCAATCGCACTAACCGTACAGTTGAATGTTATCGTGATAGGTCCTTCATACAATGCACTCTCTTCATTTGGTATCGTACCATCAGTGGTGTAATAGATTCTTGCTCCTGAGGTTGCACAACTCATGGTCAATACATTGCTCGTTCCATTACGGGTAATCGTCGGAGCCTGACAGACAGGACTGCCTACCTCGTAGTCATAGGTAGCCACGTCGGAGGTTTCGTACCCTTCAACAACAGCAATCGCTTTGACTGTGCAGTCTTTGGGTAATGACAACGGGTTGCTGTACTTCGTACTTGAGGTTGTCGGTGTGGAACCGTTTGTTGTATAGTAGATCGTTGCATCGAATGGACTATCAATGATCAGTTGATTATTCTTTTTTATAAAGGTAGGCTTCGGACATTGGTCTTCCAGATATACATCAAATTGGATGTTATCGAAGTAGTAGTTGTTGGCATCCTCGAAATAGTTGAGGCTGAAGGCCATCGAGCGCATCGGAAGCTGGTCGGAAGAATTAGCAGCATCCATCGTTCCCTCAAAGGAGAAATGCTGCCATTCCTCAGAAAAATATCTATCCATATTGTATACACCTCCGAGAATTGTCATTGAGATATAGGAACCTGGTTCCTCATGAGCCTCAGTTGCAACGTGCGCATAGGTATCAGCACGATAGTCATACGACAGACGGAATTTAGTTCCCTCACTAACAGGATGGTTCAAGCGGAACCAGAACTGATTCTCCCATGCTTCGCTCTTCATCGCGGTTGCCGCAACCTTGATACCACGAGTCCCATTCACTCCTACACCATTGGTAATCGTTGCGGGAAGGACGTCGCCTGAATTTATCTTCTCAAAGAAACTACTTACATCACTACCCTCCATATCACCATTATTAATCAAGTTGACAACATTGACATTGGAGCTTCCACCAGCCACATCGATACTGGCTTCACGTTCGTAGGTGCTGCCATCTGTCGCATATACCACAGCTTTCAGGTCATGCTGGCCTGTTGTGTTAGGAGTGTATTCCAACTCGTATGGAGCCTCTGTAAGGGTTTTGTAGAGTTGGCCCTTTGCATAGAAGTCGATATGGTCAATGGTCTTTGTTCGCATTTTGGCACGTATAGTGATGGGTAACGGCTCTCCCTGCGTTGCTGCAGTGGAGGCAGGTTTGATATAAACCGATGCTTCTTTCTTCATGCCAGGGAACGGACTTTTAGCGTTGATGGCAGCATTGCTCTGCATGTACTCACGCAACCAAGACATCGCAAGACGGTCCGTACCGTTTTTGATGAGGCCCGAGTTGTCCACCCATGTCGATCCATGAACATATCCCCAGAGGGTGACACCCGCACAGTAGTCGGCTTCCCACATAATGGGTAATATTTTTTCGTATTGTGCCTTTTGCTTTTCGTCATCTTCTATGTCAATATCCATCTCAGTGATGTACATAGGCATCTTCAATCCGTTTTGCAATTTATTCATTGCGTTTTGGAGATTTGTTACGCTGATGCTTGTCACTTCGTGTGCCTCACAGCCATACGCATCAATTGGTGCGCCTGCATCACGCAAGGTCTTGACAAGGGTGAGATAGTTGTCTGTGTCGTACGCAAACGTGTTGTAGTCATTGAAAATGAGGATTGCATCGGGCCAGCGCTCATAAGCCATCTCAAAGGCATTGATAATCCAATCGTAACCTGTTTCACCCTCGCCACCAAGTGATTCTTTCATCAGAGAGTTTCCCTGCTGGTGCATACCCACACCCTCGTTCACCACAGTAATCATGTCCAGATTGGGATATTGCTTCTTTACAGCATCCATCCATTTAACGATGGACTGGTAACGTTCCGTCGCTGAGAGGTTGGAAAACCAGTTCGGGTACTGTGATCCACAAACGAGCGCATGGAACGTAAAGGGGAAGTTATGCTGCACTGCATAGTTATAAGCCTTATTACAGTTACTCCAAATATAAGTCCCTTTTGTATATTCAACAGTTCCCCACATTGATTCGTTCTCGCAGGTAATCTGGTTCCACATCTTGTAGTACTGTTCTACTCCTTGAACATCGACTTGAAAACTCGTAGTAGTGTTCCCCAAAAACTTGTCCGGATTCTGAGATAACTGAGCATTGGCTGTCATTGAAACAAATAACACCATGCATACTATGCTGAATATCTTTTTCATATCTTTCATCTTTTCGCTCATGATACCATCGATTTACCTTCTCCCCTTCACGGAATTCGGACGGTCGTTGTCATCAATATCTGGCAACCGGCCCGAAGTAGTGAATACCGTGTTGTCGCTATAAGCAATGCCAACTACACTGATGGCATAAGCACGAGCATAATAAATATCGGTTGCATTCAGGTTTGTCAACGTATAACGGATTTCACCCTCTGTCTTTCCGGCATCGTGCGTAGTTACCTTCGTTCCGTTCACGGTCGGATTGGCTGAAGTCCCATAACAGATACCATATTCGGTGACTGGGAATGCGGAAGCGAAGCTACTGGTCAGCGTCACACTCTCTTTCGTGGATTCGTACTGAACTCCTGAAATCAAAGGCAATGAACCGGCGGCTTGGGTTACAACGATGATGAAATCGTTTCGGAAATAACGAACGGTTACAATCGCAGTTCGTTCGGTCTGGGTCGTGTTGTCGCTGCATCGGATATTCAACGTAGTGGCTCCACTGCCCGAGGACTTATCGATGGTCGCCCAGTCCTGATTCGAACTAGCGGTCCATGTGGCATTACCCGTTATCTGCACTGCGTAGGAATCGCCAAGTGAGGATGCGGACACGGACAACGGAGTTACATCGAGTGTGATACTTGAGTTATACTCCTGAACAATCGTCAGGTAAGCAGTCTTGCCACTATTGGTCAGAATGGTCAGCGTTGCATTACGTGCCTCGTTCTCGGAAGTATTTGCATACACTTCTACCTGTATGGTTTGTGCCCCCTGCCCTTCTTTCTTACTCAGGGTGAACCAATTGTAGTTCGCACCCGATATCGTCCAACTGGCATTCGTATTGATGGTAAACTCCTTCGTACCACCATTATAGTCGAACGACAATGTACCCGGGGTTACGGTTAATGTCTCCTGTGATGGGTTCTGGGTCACGATGATGTCACGGCTGATTCCTCCGTCGCTCTTTATCCGAAGCGTTATCTGACGGGTAGTCGTTGCGGATGGGTTGTCCGAGATGGCCTTCACGGTCACATTTTGATTACCAGTTCCATCCTCTGGCTCTACCGATAGCCAGTCCTCACCGCCATTCAGACGTTTCTCAATCTTCCAATGACAGTTGGCTTTCACATACAGGTTGCCTGAACCACTGTTACCATTCAAGGTCAATGCTCCAGGATCTACATTCAGGATATCGGAACTTACTACGGGGTCATCCCCATCATCACCTCCACCACAAGCACATAAGAACATCATGCCTAATAAAATAGGCACATATAGTATGTTACGTAGTATTCTTTGTTTCTGTTTCATCTTATTTTGTTTTTATTATTCGGTTACACTATTAGAATGTGAAAAACGCTCCAAGAGCCATAGAGAAGCGGCTCGCATTAAAACCTGCCATCTTCGAAATGTTCTTGTATGACTTGTTCTTGCTAAGGGCAATGTCGTACTCTGGAGAGATGAACAAAGCACAGTGCTGGAACGGAACCATCACCACTTTCAATCCTAAAGTCAAAGCTGAAGCACTGGCGTTCTTGCCATAACTGGTACTACCCGATACGATATGTCCGTTCAAATTATAAGTTGCAAAACCAATCTGTGGTGTCAAAGCCAACTGACGCAAGCGGTTGAACTGGAACTGATAGCCGTACTTGAAGGCCAATACGTTCTGCTTGTAGTTCATCGTACTCAACAAACTACCATCGGTATCGTACCAACTGACTTTCTTACTGCTGGTCAATCCAAAAGTATAAGAAATCTGAATGTCGTGCTTGTAAACAACTGCTCCGATGATACCAGATAAACCACTCATTTCGTTGATATCATAACTTCCACCTATATAGAACGACAGGTTCTTCACATATTGAATACGCTCAAGTACAATAGTATCAACAGTTATCTCATTACGTTTCACAGTAATATAGGGACTCTCTGTATAATACCCCTTACGTGCCAAGGTGAACTGATAAGTTCCGACCGGCAACACATGCGGTTCTGTCAAGTCGATGGGGTTAACACCATTATAGGTTGCTGTCACGTTTCGTGGACGGGTATATATCTGAATGGTACCTGTGTGAGGTGTAGGAGCTATTGCTTTCACATTGTTCTGAGTTTGGGGTCTTACCGTAAACAGCGTCACTCCATCATCACTGTCAGCCTTACGGGTAATGACTTCATGTGTTCCCTCTTTCAGCATGGTCTTCCATGTACCAGCTGCTACACGCTCGCCTTGATAGATGATGTCGGCATTGGGATCATCCACCGTAACTGTAACATCACCGAAATGGGCAGTCTGGTCGAACATCTGGACATTAAAGTTCATCTGATGATTATCGTTCTGCGTCTTTTCAGCAACAGCCAAATCACCACTTCCTTCGAAACGGTCTTTGACCGCTGTCACCTTATATCGTCCATAAGCCATATAATAATTATAAATAGGTGTCTCACCGATATAGTTCCCATCGATAGAGATGCGGGCATTGTTGGCACCAATGCTGTTGATATTGATAAAACGGCCTCCACCGATATTCAATAATAACTCATAAGCAGCACCCTTATTCAGAGCAATTGGATATTCATACTCAATACGTCCAAAGTTAGGATGGCTGATGGTCAACATCTGAGCTGCAGAAGGTGCAAACACCCAGATCTCACTTCCGTGTACTTCAGTTTTCAGGAAACCACTAGTAGCTCCGCCATAGAAAGTAAAGCCATCTACTCGTGGAGCAAACACCTTGATAAGGGCGCAACGATCACCATTCGGGTCACGATAGGTGATACCTGGTGCCATACCGCTCTGGTCATTGACACGTAACGCAAAGTTATCAACTGATAATTGACCATACATGAAAGAGGTCAAGAATAAAAATAGTAATAGGACGTAAAAACGCTTAATTACATTGATTTCTGTTTTTATCATGTTGTTCTATTTATTATTTTTGAAGAAAGCTATTTATCTTAATAGAATGATAACGTTCGTAAACGCCTTTTTAAGACCGTCCTTACAAATGGATATCTCGGTCTCATTCCAATATGTTAATTGACCCGCCCAGTCCCCATGGACTGGCATAGTCGATTGCAAATGTAAGAACAAATAATAAGACAGCCAAATCTTTTCATGAAAAAATGCAATAAAATCTAAAAAAAATGTATAATTCCATGCGTTGTTAGATTCAAAATCGTTTCTAAAAAAGAAAAAGGCATAGCAATGCTACACCTTAATATTTTTTAAAGAAGGGAGGTAAAAAGGAAGTTAACAGGGGGGGCTAATGATTGACTAATCATACAACTAATCGTTTATTTAGTTGCCGAGTAGCCATCGCCTTCACATAACTGCGAGGCTGCTTGGCGTAAAAAAAATACCAAGCAAAGAAATAGTTCAGGTTATAGAAACGCTCACCCTGAGCTACCACATTCTCTATCCAAGCTCGCTTGACTTTCTTATAATCGAAAAGCATGAAGAGCAGGTTTATCTCATCGATATCAAGATATAGCATTACCAACTCCACCAACACATCATCGGGGATGTCCTGTATAGAGTCACTCTCATAGCTCCACAGGAAGTTTTCCTGCCTCAACTTATCGATGAGATACTGTCGAATATCTATAACCTGATCTTTCATTTGGATGCAAATATACATCAAATTGGAATATCTTCCAAATCTTTTGTCACTAATTTACTTCACAATCACGAATCCTCCGTCTTTCAGCAAGTGGAGTTTCACCTTCTTAGGGTCTTTTATCTTCAGTTCTGTCTTCTGAGGCTCTCGCTGTGCATCATCGCTGTAGAGAGTCACTACATCACCTTTCTTGAGGAACTGGGAGAGGTCGAACACTTTGTCGCACTCGGCTTCTGCATTGCTGGCTGCGATGTACCAAGTTCCCGCACTTTGGCGTGCTAAAACACAGTACTTTCCTGGATAACCATCAACGAACTGGGTATCGTCCCATGTGGTGGGTACGAGACGCATGAAGTCGAGACTCACCTGAGGTGCCCCACCATCGCTGAACGGACGCAGGTTCTCGGGTGTGAGTGCGAAGTTCTGAATTGGGTTCTGGAACAGAACTGCCTGAGCCATTTCGTGGCAGTCGGTGGTACGACGGGTGTTTCCTCCTGTATTTCCTTTGCGGATGTGACGGTTGAGGAACGAACCACCAAACTCCATACAACCGATAGTGTTGCGGATGAACGGATGTGTAGATGTATCTTTCGCTTCCTTGTCGGCAGCACCCTGACCGAAGTATATGTTTTCCGATGCCAATACCGCCTCACTTCCTACATAGTTTGGATACATGCGTTCCCAACCACGAGGGATGGTACATCCGTGGAAGATGCACATCAAACCATTATCGTCGGCATCGCTGAGAATTGCTTCATAGAGTCGCATGGTCTCTTGCTTGTCACCTCCGAAGAAATCGACCTTGATGCCCTTTACTCCCATCTTGTTCATCCAACGCATCACTTGCTTACGCTTGATGGGGTTGTCCATATAGTTAATCGGACCTTGCTCGATGTCGTTCCAGTAACCGCTTGAACTCCACCAGAGGAACACATCGACACCTTGACTCTGTGCGTAACGGATAAACTCCTCCATGCGCTTGAATCCAAAGTTGGTGTCCCACCAGTTATCAACCAGCACATACTTGTAGCCCATAGACTTAGCTAAAGCGACATACTTCACTTGGTCGTCATAGTTAATGGAATTGTCCTGCCAAACGATCCAACTCCACACTCCTTTTCCGAACTGATAGTTGTGGGTTGTTTCATACAGGGGTTCGACATTATCCCAAGGAGCAGTTGTCTCGACGATAGGTTCGAGGGTAGCACCTACAGTAATGGTACGCCAAGGAGTCGCTCCAGGAAGGGCAAAAGCCGGAGCAACGGTTCCGTTACCGTTGTTCTCGCCTTCCATCGGGAATTCCAACTTATAAAGGCCATCACCCTTCATGTCCGAGATGCGGCTACCACAATACTTACTATCCACACCTGTCTCGCTCACCAACACCCATCCATCGTTACCTATATGGAACAGACAAGGGAAGGTGTATCCATGACGATATTGCGAAACTTTGGTCATAGGGTCATCGTAACCGTATCCTTCCTCATAACTTGGTTTTGTACGTTTCCAGCCAATCATCGGATTGCTCTGAGGTGTGAGGAAAGTAGTGGTAGCACTAGGGAAATCAAAGCCTGTCGCTTCATCTCTGATAACGACACTTGCTGTTTCACCAAACTTAGGCAGTTCGTAACGGAAAGCGATATCGTTGTTGCTCACGCGGAAGTTGACTGTGATGGTGTGACGGTTGTTCTTGAGGTTCACCTTCAGCTCGTTTGCCTCATAGTGTACATTCGACACCTTACTGCGATTCAACTTGTAGTCATTCGTCACTTTCGACTCTTTTGCATCCACAAACGTCAGGTTCTGCGAGAAATCACCCACGTTGGCTACAAAGCCAAGAGGAGAATCGTCCAGCATCTGTTTCCCATCGTATGTAACAGCATAGACAGGCTTGCCGCCCTTTACGTCAATATTTACCTTGAGTCGGCCATCAGGACCACTCACCGTAGCTACCTGTGCAGCTACAATCATCGTTTGAAATGCAGCCAATGCTGCCAAAAGTAGTTTCTTCATAATCGGATTATTCTATTATATTATTCATTTTTTCAATTCGTCAGCATACGCCTCCAAGGCCTTCTTAGCAATCTCAACGGCCTCATCCATCGACTTGTTCTGCAACTGTCCTCCTGCCGCATTCAGATGTCCACCTCCGTTGAAGAAATCTGCTGCAACCTTGTTGGCTGGGAAGTCATCGACTGATCGGAGAGACACAAAGATGCGAGGATGCTCTGTGTCTTCACGCATATAGATAGACAGCTTCGTTCCCTTTATCTCAAGCGGCAAATTCACAACACCCTCCGTATCACCTTTTATATATGAGAAACGGCTCATCTCATCACGCGTAAGTGTAAACATTGTGGCATGCAAGTCAGGAAACACCTGCAACTTCTCAGAAAGGATATATCCCAACAAACGGAAACGAGCTTCTGTGAAGTTATTGTAAATCAGGCGATTAATTTTATCCTTGTCTATACCCTTCTTCAGTAATTCAGAAAGAATGACATACAAATCAGGATCGTTAGCACCATACGTAAACTTTCCTGTATCGGTACACATACCTGCATACAAATCCTCAGCACCTGCTTTTGTCAGATTAGACAACCCACCAATAGCATCAATCAGTCGGAACACCAATTCGCTCGTGCTGCTTGCATCGGGATAGGAGATAGTGAGATCACAGAATTTCTGCGGATGCAGATGATGATCAATCATGATTTTCTTAGCCTTTGAATAGCTCACAGGCGAAGCAAGTTCCTCCAAACGCGAAGGCTCGTTCAAGTCAAGCACCACAATCAGATCGGCAGCTCCAATAAAGGTCTTCGCCATCGCACGATGTCGATCATACTGGATGATCTTATCTGCATCCGTCATCCATTTGAGGAAATCAGGGAAGTAGTTCGGCACGATGACAGTCACTTGTTTCCCTTTCTTCTTCAGGTATTCATACATGGCCAGCGATGAACCGATAGCATCTCCGTCAGCTGAAACATGCGACACGACGACAACATTCCGACACGACTCGAACATCCGCTTTGCTTCCGCAACTTCTGTATATGATATTTTTTGTGACAACATAATCCTTCGTATTTCTTTTGCAAAGATACAAAAAAAACATAATGTATAAAACTTTCTAACGCAGAATCATCTATTTATTACCTTGTTTTTCCGCTCCACCCCACTATTTTCCATGAATTGAATCAAAGGATGCAATTCACACACCATGTATGCTGCCTTATAGTTCAACATCAATATCACCACCTCGAGCCCACTTCCATCTCCCCACTATCGCTTTAGCCACACTCATTGAATAAACTTAAAGCTGTATTACCCTCATTATTTTTTTTGAGGAAAGATATACTTTGTTCTGATAAAGAAAAAGGAGAGTCGAAGCTCTCCTAATGGTTGAATTGGTCAATGATTATATGTCTAATATCAAAATAGGTCAGAATGTGTTCCAGTATCAACGAGAATCAATCGCAACTGATAGTCATCCTGCTCCCAAATCAGCAACCAATTTGGCTGAATGTGGCATTCCCAGCATCCTCTGTATTTAGCAGTCAATTTATGTGGGTGATATTCGGGAGGAAGCTTCCCTTTTTCCTGTAGAATATCCAATACCGTAGCAAAAGCTTGGACATCTAACCCTCTACGAACACATCGTTTCAGCGATTTCTTGAACTGGCCAGTGTATATAACTTCGTACATATCGCTTAACCTAATATCTGATTGATTAAATCGGTGGAGTTCTTAGCATGATACACATTGCCCTTGCGAATATCTTCCAATCCTTTTTCTATTCCACTTTTTCGCTGAATTTTAATTGACCATCCCATCTTCTTCGAAATTGTGCGGAGAAAGCTCAAATCTACATCCGGTAAAGTTAGTTGAACGTTTTCTGTTGTTGTTGCTGTTGCTTGCATAATTCTTTCTTTATTGACGCTGCAAATATACAACAATAATAAATATCTTCCAAATAAAATGGAGAAAAAGTATATTGTTATAAAAGTTAAAGGGTAAAGGTAAGAACTTAAAGACCGTTTGTAGTTCAAAAAGTTCCAATAGTTCAAGGGCTTAAGAGTCAACCGTTTCTTAATCCTTTTTATTTGCAGAAAGCAAGGGAAAAATTTGCAGCCCTTAATGGTTACAAAAATTTCCCCTAAGGGTAACAAAATCAGCGCCTACTTGCCTTTCGAAAAAGGAGAGGAAAATAATCAACAATTATTCTTGATGCAACTTACGAATTTATGAATTATAAACACACCATCCTCATCAGGCACATCAACAGCAAACGGCAGGCAATCCTCGTGATGTTGCTACACGAGAGAAAAGTAATCGTAAAATGAACAAAAATGCGCTTAAACCGAGCAAAGAACAAATAAATTTGATTTTTCAAGGTGTAGCATTTTGTGCAAAGCGAATTATTTTGTATCTTTGCACCATAAATTACGAATTAGTTATAACTAACAGAATAATCATCAAACAGAATGCTTGTTTCTCCATCACTGCTTGCAGCTGACTTCACATGTCTGAACAAAGAGATTGACATGATTAACCATAGCGAGGCTGACTGGCTTCACCTGGACATTATGGATGGTGTGTTTGTTCCAAATATCAGTTTTGGATTCTCTGTACTCGACGCCATTGCGCCTAAGTGCACAAAACCTCTCGATGTACACCTGATGATTGTTGAACCAGAGAAGTTCACCAAACGCCTTGCACAACTTGGTGCATCAATCATGAATGTTCATTATGAGGCATGTACACATCTCCACAGAGTGGTTCAACAGATTCACGATGCTGGGATGAAGGCTGCTGTGACTCTCAACCCTTCTACACCTGTCTGTATGCTTGAGGACATCATTAAGGATGTTGATATGGTGCTGCTCATGACAGTCAACCCTGGCTTTGGCGGACAGAAATTCATCGAACACTCACTGGATAAGGTACGCATGCTCAAAGCTATGATAGAACGTACGGAATCGCATGCGTTGATAGAAGTTGATGGAGGCGTGAATGCCCATACAGCCCCTCTCCTTGCCCAAGCAGGAGTCGATGTGATGGTAGCAGGCAGCTATGTGTTTGGTGCAGATTGTCCAGAAGAAAGAATTAAAGAATTAAAGAACTTAACAGTATGAAACAAACGATATGGGCGTTCGTCACATTTTGTAGCCTTACAATGCTGTTCAGCTGCGATAATGGTGAAACTTATGCAGACAGAAAGGAACGCGAGAAGAACGCCATCAACAGGTTTATAAAAGAACACGATATCAAGGTAATATCTTATGACCAATTCCTTGCACAGGATTCTACAACCAACGTAGACGAGAACGAATATGTATTGTTCAACGAAGATGGTATCTACATGCAGATAGAAGCCCGCGGAGAGGGGAAATCGATGATTGAGATGGCCAAAGAACAATCGACAGACAGTACCATCAGCAAAACCATTCTGTGCCGTTTCTTCGAATACGACATCGAAAGCGGAGATACAATCACCACAAACAAGTACAGCTCAAGTATTGTGGACAAGATGTTGGTAAAATACATTCATCGTAGCAGACGCTATCAGGCATCCTTTACAGAAGGAAGAATGGTGGAAAAATACAAAAGCTCGGTCGTTCCACAAGGATGGATTAAACCTCTCGACTTTATCCGCCTGACTCGCAATGCAGGAAAAATCGCTAAAATACACATCATTGTTCCTCACTCGTCTGGTACAGGTAATGCATCAGGCTACGTTCTGCCCATGTACTACGAAATCAGTTATCAGTTGGGAATCTGATGTAAAAAAGGAAATCTGTAAGAATTACAGAAACAAATAGAGGAAACCGTTCTTTACAAAACAGAGAAAAGACAAATTTAAAGATAATAATCAGATGAGTTTAATAAAGTCAATTTCAGGCATCCGAGGCACAATCGGAGGCAAAGCCGGAGAAGGATTGAACCCTCTCGACATCGTAAAGTTCACATCTGCATACGCAACCCTTATTCGTCGCACAACCAAAAACACTAGCAACAAGATTGTCGTTGGTCGTGATGCACGTATTTCAGGAGAGATGGTGAAGAACGTAGTATGTGGAACACTTATGGGTATGGGATTTGATGTGGTCAACATTGGACTTGCATCCACTCCAACCACAGAGTTAGCTGTCACAATGGAAGGAGCATGTGGAGGTATTATCATCACTGCAAGCCACAATCCACGCCATTGGAATGCTCTCAAGCTCCTCAATCATCGAGGAGAATTCCTTAATGCTGCAGAAGGCAACGAAGTGCTTGCTATAGCCGCACAAGAAGACTTTGATTTTGCAGAAGTAGATCAACTAGGACATTATTGCGAAAATGACACATACAACCAACGTCATATTGATCTGGTCCTTAACTTACCGCTCGTGGATGTTGAAGCAATCAAGAACGCTCAATTCCGTGTAGCATTCGATGCTGTTAACTCTGTAGGAGGCATCATTCTCCCTATGCTTCTCAAGCAACTTGGAGTAGAAACCATTACCCCACTCTACGCAGAACCAACAGGTGACTTCCAACACAATCCAGAACCTCTTGAGAAGAACTTAAGTGACATCATGAACCTGATGAAACGTGGTGAACACGATGTAGCTTTCGTTGTTGACCCTGATGTTGACAGATTGGCTATGATATGTGAGGACGGACGCATGTATGGCGAGGAATATACACTTGTAACAGTTGCCGATTACGTACTGAGCCTCACTCCAGGTAACACAGTAAGCAACCTGTCATCTACACGCGCCCTTCGAGATGTAACTCGTAAGTATGGAAAAGAATACAATGCTGCTGCAGTAGGCGAGGTAAATGTTGTAGCCAAAATGAAGGAAACCAACGCGATTATTGGAGGCGAAGGCAATGGTGGAGTCATCTATCCACAGGCTCACTATGGACGTGATGCGCTTGTAGGTATTGCACTCTTCCTCTCACATCTCGCTCATAAGGGCTGCACGGTCAGCGAATTGCGCAAACAATACCCAGAATATCAGATTGCCAAGAACCGCATAGACCTTGACCCAACAACTGATGTTGATACCATCTTACTAAAGGTGAAAGAGATGTTCGCAACTGATCCAAACGTTCAAGTAAACGATATCGACGGAGTAAAACTCGACTTCCCAGACAAATGGGTGCACCTACGTAAGTCGAATACAGAACCAATCATCCGCGTCTACAGCGAAGCTGAAACAATTCAAGAAGCTGATGCATTGGGAAAGAAAATCATGGACATCGTTTACAATAGCGCTGCCAGCGCATCATAGTATTTTTTGCTGACAGGTATATGTGGCTTGTCCACCGAATCCAACTCCGCAAGGATATAACCATCTTTATCCTTGCGGAGTGATTTTACATGCTCCTTATTAATAATATATGAACGATGACAGCGTAATAATCCATAATGCTCACACATTTCCTCAAGATTCTTCATACTATTACGCAGTACGTACGTCTTTTCCTTTTCCTTATCAATATATGTGATATTCACATAATTCTCTTCGGCAACAATGTACAATACATTTTCAGCCTGAGCCACTAACTTCAAATTTCCATGTATATCAAGAAATCGCATTCTCGTCTTCATATCCACGTCTCTTACCTCAGGAGTTTTCTCAACTAGCTTCAACGATAGACCTATGATAACATACGGAAACACCATGATAAATGACAAACAGTACACAGAGCGTTCCAATACTTCCAAATAAGGAACCGTCTGCAACATCAGCCACATGTACAATGTCATGAAATGCGATACGGCTACAACTTCCATGCAACACCAGAAGATATACCAACCTAATGAGAGTTGTATATGTCCGCGTAGAAAGTATAAAATCATGCGTGTGATGAACAATGTAACCAACATAATACACGTAATCATCGTCAAGTTGAACGCATATAGACCCCGTCCTACATCAAGAAACTCATCTAACTCAAATGGACGATAGATTAATACAAACACTACGAACGAAAACGGAATCATCAGTGCATACAACAATTGCACATTAAAACGATAGAATATATCTGATATTTTTGTCATAATTCATCCCAAATTTGGGTGTGACGAATTTCCGAAACACCGATTTTCGTCACAAATATACAACTTTCGTCACAAATAAATGCATTTCATCACAAAAATCAAACAATTCATCACTACTTTTTGCATTTAGGAGTCTCTAATTGCTAACTTTGCACTCGAAAACTTAACAACACGCATGAAACGAATAAAACCATTAATCGACTACGAAACGGCCAGTATCGCTCTCACCAATTATTGCAAGGGACGCGATATCTCTTACAATGATCTTGCCGTAGGAATCACAAACATTCACAATGTTCTCTATACACATGGAGTCAACAAGAATGACCATGTCGCCATCACGAACGAGGAAACAGAGATATGGGCCATTAAATTGGCAGCTATCGTTACTTACGGAGCGGTTGCCGTTATTATTCCGAACAAAGCGAGCAATACGGATAAGGAATATATATATAATGTGTCCTCTCCTGTTATTTGTCTTGACGAGTACGACAACATTGACAAACTACTACTCCCGTCTAACTGTCGACCTAGCAGAATAGACATAACGAAGTTCTCACTCCACGATGACATTATCATCGATTTTCGTCGTGATCGTTTCGGGAAACTGCATGCAGAAACCACAAAAGTTTATGAGTTCATGCAACTGGCAGAAACTATCAAGACACGTTACAGCAGTCTTCGTCATTCACGCATACCACTGATGCTCGTTGCCAACCAAAAGAGTGTAGATGCCAAGGAAGTTCTAGCAGCACTCTCCATTGGCGCCCACATAGCTATGGCTGGCAGCCACCCATCATCGGGAACCCTTCTAAAGTGCTTAAAGCACTATCGCCCTCATTTCGTTTATTTAGATACTAGTACAGCTGAACGTCTCATAAGAGAACGCGTGTTGCCCATGCTCCATAATCCAACGATTCCAACACACATGATGAGTTCGATTGCCAGACGCAATCTTTTGAAACAGGCACGTAAACGAATGATGTTCGCTTTAGGGGGATGTATTTTAATGGTTAGCGTCACTGGAGGAAGATTCAGTCCTGACATAGAAACTTTCTTGCAACGTATAGATTTCCCATACCAAATCATTTGAAAACATCAATCACAGAATGCGAAAACGTAAAGGAAATACGCAACAGATACAACGGATTGCCAAATACGAAGAGATGATGCAAGAAGCAGAGCGATTGATAAATCTGCACATAACATCGGAAGAGGCGTATGCTAAACTGCATTCCTTAATCCAAGAGTTAGAAACTTACTACAGAAGTGACGAATGGAAACAAGACTTTGCAGACGATGAAGCAGGAAGACTACCGAAACAGTTGAAACGAGGCGTTTTATCTGAAGACGGCATCTATAATCTGCTCGAAAGATTTGCTGCTGAAGAGAGAGAATAGACAAACAACGAACCCACAATAAATTCACTGATTGCTTTATGCATTGAACGAAACAGCACTGGTATACACACTGGTGCTGTCATTTTTCCGCTTCAAAAACACTGGAAAAAGCGGGTGAGTCGTATTTTCATCAACAAAGAAAGTACTTTTTTGCATTTTTTTTTCTTGGTTTCGTAAAAAAGTAGTAACTTTGCATGCTTTATTGGCAATCTATGATGCTAAATTAATCCAAGCATTAAGAGTTAAACAAATTAAGAAGATTCAAAACAATAATAAAAATAACACAGAAAATGGCAAAAAACAAAAAAGCATCGAACGACGTTATCGGACTCGATGTACAATTGAGTAAGTCAGAGGCTTTTATTGAAAAGCACCTCAAGTTAATTCTTGCAATCCTTGCAGTGATTATCATCGTGGTATCAGGTATTTTCCTTTATCGTCACTACAAGGCCAACCAAACCGCAGAAGCAAACGAAGCTATTGCAGCAAGTCAGAATGCATTCGGAATGGAGCAGTATGAGCAAGCATTGAACGGTGATGGTGTTCAAGAGAAAGGTTTCTTGAAGATTATCGACGAATATAGCGGAACCTCTACTGCGAATTTAGCAAAAGCATACGCTGGTTTGTGCTATGTCAGCTTGGATCGTTTGGATGAAGCTATTAAAATGCTGGAGTCGTTCGACCCACAGGATGATCAGATGATTTCACCGAGTGCTATTGCAGCACTTGGCAACTGCTATGTAAAGAAGGGTGACAACCAAAAGGGAGCTGAAACACTCGTAAAAGCAGCTAAGAAAGCAAACAACGATGCAGTAAGCCCAGTATTCCTTTTACAAGCCGGTGAAGTGTACGAAGAATTAGGCAACACGGACAAGGCTTTAGAGCTCTACAAAGAAATTAAGGACAAATACTTCCGCTCTCCACTTAGTGCAGAGATGGATAAGTACATCGAAAGAGTAAGTAAATAAGAGGGGCAATAAGTTCTGTAATTGCAGGAGTTTAGACTACACTCCCAATTGGATCTCCCTTTTATTCCTTTTTAACTCTTCAATAAAAACAAATATGGCTACTAAAAACCATAATCTTTCTGACTACGATATCAACAGTGTTCCTAATGCAAAGGACATGAAAGTTGGTATCGTAGTTAGCGAATGGAACGACAACATCACTGGTGCCCTACTTGAAGGAGCAAAAAAGACATTGATGAAACATGGTGTAGCAGAAAGCAACATCAAGGTGGAAACAGTGCCAGGTAGTTTTGAGTTGGTAATGGGTGCCCAACTTATGGTAAAATCAGATGTTGATGCCGTCATCGCTATCGGATGCGTGATTCGTGGTGACACTCCACACTTCGACTATATCTGTGAAGGTACGACTTACGGACTTGCCCGATTGAATGCCACACAATCCAAACCCGTCATCTATGGCCTCATCACCACCAACGACATGCAACAAGCATTGGATCGCTGTGGAGGCAAGATGGGTAACAAGGGTGATGAATGTGCCGTCGCAGCAATTAAAATGGTTGCCTTATCAAGAAGGTTAAGCAAATAACGCGAGGTATTCTTGCAGGCATACTTATTGCGTATGTATGCCTCATCATACTGATCAATATTCCTGCCATCCAACAGGCGATTGGAAGTTGGACTGCTGATTTTTTGTCAGAACAAATCGGGAGTCAAGTACAGATTGGAAGCATAAAGCCAGGATTGCTGAACCGTATTATTATTGACGACCTCTATATCAAAGACCAAAGTCAACAGGAACTGATACGCATAGATAGGACTTCTGTAAAAATCAACCTGATAGCACTACTTGAAGGAAAAGTCAGAGTTTCAAACGCACAGCTATTCGGTCCTGTTCTCCACGTCAAAAAGACAAACCCTGATTCCTCATCAAACTTACAGTTTTTAATTGATGCATTCTCTTCTTCCGATGAAGAGGAGTCGAATCCATTAGACCTACGCATCAATTCTTTTATCATGCGCAGAGGTCATCTGACATTTGATGTTGAAAGCGAACCGCATAAAGAAACTTTCGACCTTAATCACCTTGACATTAGCCATCTTGACATGACTGTTTCGCTGAAAACCCTTACGGACGATAGTCTAAACCTCACAGTGAAACGGTTGAATTTCGAAGAAGAATTATCAGGACTACAACTCAAAAAACTTGAAGCCCAAATTGAGGGAAACCTCAAACATGGGCAGGTTAGAGACCTCAGGTTGGAAACTCTCCAATCTACGCTAAACATTGATCACCTGTCTGCAGAATACGTGAACTATAAGAAAGACAAATCCTTCAAGTTCACAACAGAGATACATGACTCATATATCACACCTGTTGATTTCAAGGGATTGCTGCCACAACTCAGCGACCTCACTACCCCACTCAAATTGAATGCAAAAGCAGATGGCACCCATGATCATATCGAAATACACCAACTGCATCTTCAAACAGATAATTTTTCTTTAGTAGCAGATCTAAACGGCTATGCAAAGCATTTACAAACCGAGAAAAAGGAGTTGTTTGTAAATGTGAATCAATTGGCATTGGACAACAACACGAAAGCAATTCTTTTCAGACAACTGAGTCCAAACGCGGAAATGCCACCTATTATAGAGAATTTAGGTACAATAGGCTACAGAGGAACTATTCGGCAATATGACAACCAGACCAGTGCAAATGGGCACATTACAAGCGAAGCAGGAAACATCCAGATTAAAGCTGACGTTCAAGAAGGAAATATTATCGACGCACATACAACCTCAGATGCCTTGAACTTTGGAAAATTATTAGGTCAACAAGACTTAGGGATTAGTTCTTTTGATCTCAACCTTAATGGAAGACTGATTGAGAACCAACAAGCTGAAGGCACTATTCAAGGGAATTTAGGTGTATTCGAATATAAAGGACATAAGTATCACGACATCACAATTGACGCCACTCGTAAACAGGGCAATATCAATGGCGTGATTAACATTGCAGACGAACTAGCCAATCTGGGGTTCACGGGCTCTTTCAATGAACACAACTCACAAATCACAGGCAAACTGCATGTAAAAAACTTCGCTCCACATGCTTTGAACTTGACAGATGGACTTGAAAACCAATCGTTGAGTATGTTGGCAGATATAGATATTCAAGGTAAAAAGCTAAACACTCTGCTTGGAAATGTGGACATCAACACAATTATCCTTACAGACAAGGAAGATAGTCTTAGCCTTGATCATCTTAATGTAAATTTCAGTCAAGAAGGAGTAGATAAAATCATTGACATACACAGCGATTTTGCAGATGCTCATCTAAAAGGTAATATTGAGCCAGACGGTATCGTTGATGCGTTTAAGAACCAATTGGCATGCCACTTACCTTCACTTGTGCATCATAAACACGGAAACCGTAATCAATTTGCCTTTGATGCCACAGTAATGCCGTCAGAGATTCTGAACCGTTTTGTTGAAACGGAATACACTCTTGAGGAACCCATCAGGATGGTTGGATTCATTGATGCAATTGCCGATACAATGACAGTCAGTATCGATGCTCCACGTATCAGCAAAGACGAAAGTATATATGTAGGTACTCACGTTATATGTACCAACTCCCCTCGAATGATGAGCGCCTCTGTTAACACCAAACAGAAACAAGGCCGGAGTACTATCAACTATTTACTGACAGCTGATGCTAAAGACAACCGATTGGAAACATTTGTCAATTGGGAGGACAGGAAAACGAGCGTTACAAATGGCACAGTCTATGCTACAACTACCTTTGCAGATAGTCTTGGAAAGGTAAATGCAAATGTAAGTGTACATAAATCGCAACTTGCCATCAATGACACAATCTGGCAGATAGCTCCCTCACATCTTCAATTATACGATAACCGTATCGCTTGTTCTGACGTGAAGATGTACAACGAAAACCAATCGATTGTGGTAAATGGTATTATTTCTGAGAAGATGTCAGATTCTCTGATTGTAGACCTCAACAACATAGAAGTAGCATACATTACAGACATTGTTGACTTTACTGCTGTGCGTTTTCATGGACAGGTTTCCGGACAAGCACAAATCAGCAACGTTTACAAGGACATCCACTTAAATGCCAATCTGATTGTCAACAACATGCACCTGCAAGAAGGAAGGCTTGGAACGGGCTACATCCAAGCATTTTGGGATAATGCGACAAAGGGTATTCGGGTAAACGGTCATATTACCGATTTCTATAAACAATTGAACCGTACTACAGACGTTGAAGGATTCATTTCACCCAGCCAGAACGATCTTGACCTAAAAGTAACCACTCACAATACGAATGCAGAATTCTTGAATGGTTTCCTATCATCCACATTCAAAAACATCAAAGGTAATACCAATGGCGTGTTACACATCATCGGTCCATTAAACGATGTAAATCTTGTAGGTGACATTAGTGCTGATGTCGACTTAACCTTGAAAGCTACCAATGTAAATTATCACATCAATCCCGACGATACCATACGCCTGCGACCTTATCAGTTTGTCTTTAACAACATACGACTTACAGACCGTCTTGGAAATAGCGGACTCGTCAATGGTACGCTTGGGCACAAAAACATGAAAAACTTCAAGTACGATTTTGTCATCAACACCCAAAATCTCACTATTTATGATGAACATGAATTCAACTCCGATAAGTTCTATGCAACCGTTTATGCTAATGCAACTCTTGAGATTCATGGGTCTGATGGACATCCATTAAGGATGACTGCCGACGTAACACCTACACGAGGAAGTGTCTTTGCCTACGATGCAGCTACCCCCGATGCAATCAACTCAGGAAACTTCGTTGTATTTCATGATGTGTCACCTCAAGAGGCGCCAAAGAAATACCTACTTTTCAATGGGGAAGATGAGGAAGAGGAAGAAATCAAAGAAGACAATGATGACAAACTCAAATATGAAGGCGATATTTTCATGGATATCAGCATGCACGTCAATCCCGACTGCGAAATCAAGCTTCGCATGGACAATGTCGAAGATGGCTACATGTCTACATATGGTTCTGGTACCATTTTAGCGCACTATCACAATAAAAGCCCGTTCACGCTCAATGGCATTTACCAAATTGAGGGAGGACGATACCGACTCTATCTTCAAGATATCATATTCCGAGACCTGGATTTGCAAAGAGGCAGTAATGTAGAATTTAATGGCAACCCATTCGATGCAGACATTCACCTTATCTGTCACCATATCATCAACTCGGTTCCATTACAAGACATCACAGCCGGAAATTCATTCGGAACCAACAGCAAAGTAAAAGTAATATGTGTGTTGGACATCACAGGCCAACTCGGCAACATGAACTTCGGATTTGACATTCAGTTACCAAACGTCAACGATGAAACTCGCCAATTGGTAAAGAGTCTTATCAGTACGGAAGACGAAATGAACATGCAGATGATTTACTTGTTAGGACTGGGGCGATTCTATTCAAATGAATACGCACGAGCAGCAGGAAATGCCGGTTCTGACCAAGCCGTCAATACATTGCTGTCATCTACGATTTCCGGACAAATCAACCAAATGCTTTCGAACGTCATTGGACAAGACAGCAAATGGAACTTTGGTACAGGTCTGTCTACCGGAGAAAAAGGCTGGAATGACCTTGATGTTGAAGGAATCCTATCTGGACGTCTCTTAAACGACAGACTGCTGATTAACGGAAATTTCGGATATCGTGACAATGCGCTTACCAATTCTGCTAACTTCATCGGAGACTTCGATGTAAAATGGCGACTAACTGAAAACGGTAATACTTTCATCAAAGCATACAATCAGACAAATGATAGATATTTCACGAAGACCACTCTCAACACACAAGGAATAGGCATCTCCTACCAACGCGATTTTGACTCGTGGAAGGCATTGTTCCGAAAGAAGATGAAAGAGGAAAAAGAAAAGAATCACAAAACAAAAAAACAAACGAAATGAAGTACGGATTTATCAAGGTAGCAGCAGCAGTACCTCAAGTAAAAGTAGGTGACTGCCAATGGAATGCAAACCAGATTGAAAGCCTCGTAGCGCAGGCAGAAGGTAAAGGTGTGGAAATCATCTGTTTCCCCGAACTCTGTATCACGGGATACACCTGTGCTGACCTCTTTTTGCAACAGCAATTGTTAGAGAGTTGCGAAAATGCACTCTTCCGTCTGCTCGACGTAACCCGTTCACTGAACATCATCATCATTGTCGGAATACCGATTCGTATCAACTCCATGATGTTCAATGCTGCAGCTGTCATACAGAAAGGAAAGATTCTCGGCATCGTACCAAAGACACATATTCCTAATTATAAGGAATTCTACGAAAAGCGGTGGTTTACTTCAGGAAACGGAATACATACCAACGTAACGATTTGCGCACAAACTGTTACAATTTCTCGTAACCTGCTGTTCCAGACAAGCAACTGCAACTTCGGTATCGAAATCTGTGAAGACCTATGGGCACCAATTCCGCCAAGCTCTACACTTGCCTTACAAGGTGCAGATATCATTTTCAACTTATCAGCTACTGACGAAGTTGTTAGCAAACACGACTATCTATGTAGCTTGCTAATGCAACAATCAGCACGATGCATAAGCGGATATGTTTATGCATCAAGTGGATTTGGGGAATCCTCACAAGATCTTGTCTTTGCAGGAAACGCCATGATTTACGAAAACGGAAAACTGTTAGCTGCTGGTAAACGGTTCGAGATGAAAGAACAATTGATTATCTCTGAAATTGATGTCGATTACCTGCGTTCTGCACGCCAAGCCAACATTACATTTGCTGACAGTCAGTTGTCTGCACCACAGCCAACCATCGCTCAGGCAGTTTCCTATGACGAATGGAATGGAGTCCCCACCCTCACTCGAGCAATCGACCCAAGCCCGTTTGTTCCAAAGGGTGATTTGCTCAATCAGCGCTGTGACGAAATATTTGCCATTCAAGTGGCAGGCTTAGCAAAACGTATCGTTCACATCAATGCGAAAACCCTCGTTATCGGAATCTCGGGTGGACTCGACTCCACTTTAGCGCTCCTCGTAGCAGCCAAAACAATGGACAAGCTGAACAGAAGTCGCAAAGACATCATTGCAATCACAATGCCTGGATTTGGCACTACTGACCGGACATATACGAATGCCCTCGCGCTGATGAAATCATTAGGAGTCACCCTCAGGGAGATTTCTATCAAAGAAGCCTGCATCCAACATTTCAAAGATATCAACCACGATATCAACAACCACGATGTGACCTATGAAAACAGTCAAGCACGCGAACGCACCCAGATTCTGATGGATATTGCCAATCAAGAAGGAGGAATTGTTGTTGGCACAGGCGACCTTTCCGAATTGGCTTTAGGATGGGCCACCTATAATGGCGACCACATGTCAAACTATGGAGTCAACGGCTCTGTTCCAAAAACCTTAGTACGCCATCTGGTCACATGGGTAGCAAACACAAGTGTTGACGAGGCATCAAAAGCCACTCTGCTCGACATCGTTGACACTCCTATTAGCCCCGAACTCATTCCTGCTGACGAGAACGGACAAATCAAGCAGAAGACGGAAAACTTAGTCGGTCCTTACGAATTGCATGATTTCTTCCTCTATCACTTCATCCGCAATGCATTCACACCAGCAAAAATCTTCTTTCTTGCTCAACAAGCATTTAAAGGGACATACGATGATGAAACAATCCTAAAGTGGTTGCGAACCTTCTATCGGAGATTCTTTAGCCAGCAGTTCAAACGCTCTTGCATACCAGACGGACCCAAAGTTGGAAGTGTGAGTCTCAGCCCTCGAGGTGACTGGCGCATGCCAAGCGATGCAACATCAACCGAATGGCTCAAGAATCTTGACGAGGCCACATCCTCACTTCCTTTATTTTCATAACCCATCATTTCCCTACCGCTATGGCAACAGTAGACGATAAAAAAATCATTTTCTCGATGGTCGGTGTTTCGAAGACCATCCAACAGAATCAGAAACAAGTACTCAAAAACATATACCTTTCGTTCTTTTATGGTGCAAAGATTGGTATCATAGGTCTGAATGGTGCAGGAAAATCCACATTGATGAAAATCATTGCGGGCATCGACCAACAATATCAAGGCAATGTTGTATGGAGTCCTGGATATTCCGTTGGCTACCTGCCACAAGACCCTCAACTCGATGCAACCAAAACCGTCAAAGAAAATGTGATGGAAGGCGTACAACATGTCTACGATGCCCTGAAGGAATATGACGAGATTAACCAGAAATTCGGGTTGCCTGAGTATTATGAAGATCCTGACAAGATGGAACAACTCATGACTCGCCAAGCCGAACTACAGGATATCATTGATTCTACTGATGCATGGAACATGGACAGCATACTCGAACGAGCAATGGACGCTCTTCGTTGTCCACCAGCCGATTGGTCGGTTGAAAACCTCTCAGGGGGTGAACGTCGTCGTGTAGCCCTTTGCAGGCTTTTGCTTCAAAAACCCGATGTGCTACTGCTCGACGAGCCTACCAACCACCTCGACGCTGAGAGTATCGACTGGTTGGAGCAACACCTCCAGCAATACGAAGGAACCGTTATCGCAGTCACCCACGACCGCTACTTCCTCGATGATGTAAGCGAATGGATTCTTGAACTCGACCGCGGAGAAGGCATTCCGTGGAAAGGCAATTACTCATCATGGCTTGAGCAAAAAACCTTACGCATGGCTCAAGAGGAAAAGACAGAAAGCAAACGTCGTAAAACCCTTGAACGTGAGTTAGAATGGGTGCGCATGGCGCCAAAAGCACGTCAGGCAAAAGGTAAGGCACGTCTGAATTCATACGACAAATTGCTTAATGAAGACCAAAAGGAACGAGAACAAAAGCTAGAGATATTCATACCTAACGGACCAAGGCTTGGTAATAAAGTGATTGAGGCCGAACATGTAGCAAAAGCATTTGGCGAAAAAGTGCTGTTCCGCAATCTCAATTTCAACCTGCCACCAAACGGCATCGTTGGCGTTATCGGTCCGAATGGAGTTGGCAAAACTACCCTGTTCCGCCTGATCATGGGGCTAGAAAAAGCCGATGCAGGTACTTTTAACGTAGGTGAAACCGTAAAACTCAGCTATGTTGACCAGCAACATCAAGATATCATACCCGACAAGAGCGTTTACCAAGTAGTGAGTCAGGGCAACGAAACCATTCGTATGGGAGGTCGCGACATCAATGTCCGAGCCTATCTCAGCCGTTTTAATTTCAACGGAGCCGATCAGGAAAAACTCTGTGGAGTTCTCTCTGGTGGCGAACGCAATCGTCTGCAACTGGCTATTGCACTCAAACAAGAAGGTAATGTACTTCTGCTGGATGAGCCTACCAACGACATCGACGTCAACACCCTCCGCGCTCTCGAAGAGGGTTTGGAATCGTTTGCTGGATGCGCCGTCATCATCAGCCACGACCGTTGGTTCCTCGACCGTATTTGCACACACATCCTTGCCTTCGAAGGCAATGGTGAAGTCTTTTGGTTCGAAGGGTCATATACCGACTATGAGGCCAACAAAGCCAAACGACTTGGAATCGAAGAACCTAAACGCATACGCTATCGTAAATTAATCGATGACTAATTCCCAACGACTATGAAAACTATTCGCCTCATCCCCATTCTGGCACTCTCTGCAATCGCCTTTATCTTGTCATGCTCGAAAGATGGCGACAGCAATGTCATTTTCTCCGACATCAATCTGGGGAAATACGAATCACGTCTTGAAGTGCCACGACTCCAAGCAAATGGAACTCTGTTCATACAACACAGCACAAAGGTCGGAAACGACTCCGTCATGACCTACTGCCTCGAATACAATCCTGTCAAGAACCATTCTCGCTGGATTGCTTTCCGATTTGATGGCAAGACGCGAGATTTGGGAAGCGGACGCACAAACGCATGGGCAGACGATCCTAAGCTTGCAAAAAAATATCAGATTGGACATGGAGCCTTTAGTCGCTACACCCGCGGTCACCTATGCGCCTCCTACGATCGTCAATATAGTATCGAGGCCAATCGCCAAACTTTTTACATGACCAATATGTCGCCCATGCAATACGACTTCAATGGAAACTACTGGACAGCATTCGAGCAATACGTTCAAGCCCTTGGTCGGGACGCTAGTTTTGCCGATACACTTTATGTCGTCAAGGGGGGTACTCTCGACCAGACACAAGGAACGGTAAAAAGCAGTGGAGGGTTCTCTGTCGTCATTCCAAAGTACTACTTCATTGCTTTGATGCGATTCAAGGCCGGAGCCTACAGTGCCATCGGATTTTGGGTTGAACACAAAGACTACGGCTACTCAGGTAACAACTACGCACCAAGCTATGTAGTTAGCGACAAAGCCATCAACATTGATGCCCTGGAAGCAAAAACAGGTATCGATTTCTTCCACAATCTCCCAAACCTCACAGAAGACGCAATCGAATCAGAAGACATAGAAACCCTGAAAGCCGAATGGTTCAAATAAGAACGAACGGATATATAAATTATAATAGGGTTAGAGGATAGTTTATATATGCGGACATCTTATACAGAAAAACTATTTCTGGTACAGTAGAATTATTGCCGGAGTGCACTCAAATAATTTTTGGAGTGCACACGAACAAATGTTAGAGTGCACTCCAGCAAGTATTTGACGTTATAAAACAGAAAAAGAGCATCACTTCGTTGTGAAGTAATGCTCTTTTTGTAGCGCCTACGAGAATCGAACTCGTGTTCCATGCGTGAGAGGCATGTGTCCTAGCCGCTAGACGAAAGCGCCAAGTATAAGGAGAGTGTGCGGAAGGAGGGGGATTCGAACCCCCGGTACGGTTACCCGCACGGCAGTTTAGCAAACTGCTGGTTTCAGCCACTCACCCATCCTTCCCTAAAGACAAGCATTGTCTGATCCATTTTTGCTTTCTAAGTCCCGTTTTTGTGCTGGGTTTCGAAAAGCGAGTGCAAATTTAGACTTTTTTTTTATATAAACCAAATATTTTCAAAGAAAAATCATATCTTTGCATAAAAATAATGAAAAAACATGGAAGTAGACAGAAAATACGGGCTTCCCGAATGCGCAAAACTCATCGAAGTGGGTTCGGCTATCGACCAGCGAGGCCAACTGTGTTTTACAGAGAATTCGTGTCTTCCGTTCAAGATTGAACGTGTGTTTTGGATATCCAATATTCCTAAGGGACAGACCCGCGGTATGCATGCTCACAAGATTTGTGCAGAGATTGTGTTTCCTGCCCAAGGAGAGTTCGATATGTTTGTGAGTGATAAGGATGGTGAACGCACTTATCATATGAGTCGTCCAGACGTGGGCATCTACATCGGACCGAATGTGTGGTGCGAACTCCGCAACTTTACACCCAATGCCGTGTGTGTGGTATTGGCATCCCACAAATACATTGCAGAGGGATATGTGAACGACTATGAAGAGTTTAAGAAATAACAACACTCTTTGAGTGAAGGAATGACAGGAGGAGTAACAGAAGGGAGATCAAACATGCAGATTAACAGATACCACAAAGAACAGGCGGACAAATGGAACGAGTTTATAGCTGCTTCGAAAAACGGCACGTTCCTTCTCAATCGCAACTACATGGATTATCATCAGGAGCGTTTCACAGATGCATCACTGATGTTCTACGATGAAAAGCAGCGACTGATAGCAGTTTTGCCAGCCAACTACGAAGCCGACATCGCAACAGTCTATTCACACCACGGGCTTACCTATGGCGGACTGATTATGTCACGACACATCTCCACATTGGAGGTGATGGAAGCCATGCAGATGGCTTGCCGCTACTATGCAGAACAGGGGGCCGTGAAAATGTACTACCGTCCTATACCTTATATATATAATAGGTATCCATCACAAGAAGACCTCTTCTTCCTCTTCCGCAACCATGCAACTCTGGAAGCTCGCAACCTCTCACAGACAATCTACATTCCCGATGCCATCAAAATGAACGAGCTAAGACGGCGTTGCATCAAAAAGTCGATAAAAGCCGGAAACACCATCAGCATGGAAGACGATGTCACAGACTTCTGGCATATCCTCGACCATAATCTTCGCGAACGCCACAATGTCATACCCGTTCACTCCATCCCCGAGTTAGAACTGCTTATGAGCCGATTCCCCGACCTCATACATCTGTACGTCGTGAAGAATCCGCAAGGAAAAACCATTGCAGGCACAATCGTCTTCGACATGGGACATATCGTTCATACACAATACATCGCAGCCAACGCAGAAGGGAAAGCGACAGGAGCCTTCGACCACCTCGTCAACCATCTGCTTTCCACCGTCTATGCCAATCGTACTTACTTCGATTTCGGAGTCTCGACCGAAAAAGGCGGTAAATGGCTCAACGAAGGACTTACGTTCCAAAAAGAGTCGTTCGGAGCACGCGGAGTATGTTATGACACATGGTCATTAAACCTTTCCGATTTCTTATAGTCATAAGTGTGTAAATCATTAAACAATTAAAACGAAAAGCAACATGAAACAATTATTTCTTTTAGCTAGTGCACTTTTACTCTCACTTAGCATGAATGCTCAAATGGGCGGTTTCGGAGGCGGCTTCGGAGGCGGCTTTGGTGGCGGCTTCGGTGGCGGTTTCGGTGGATTCGGCGGTATGTCGAGCCAGTCACGTATCAGTCAAACCAGAACAGAAAACTTCCAGCAGGAGGCAAAAACCCTTATAAAGAAATTCAAACTTAAGAAAGACAAGAAAGACATGTTTGAAGTTCTTTATCTCAACTGGCAGAACGAACGATTCAACGCCGTTAACCCAACAGGAGGAGACCAGGAACGTGAAGAAAACTTCCTTGACTATGAGAACATGACTCAAGAAGAGGCAAACAAGGCTGTATCACAGAGCTTGACACGTCAGATCCGTCAGATTGAGGTCGACAAGAACTACTTCCAGCAGTTCAAGTCCATCGTCACTCCACAGCAGTCAGCCCAGATATTCCTCCAGGAAAGCAACAACTTCGCAGGCATGATTTCAAGCATGGCATCGATGTTCCGTGGAATGGGCGGTGGTGACTTCGGTGGCGGCGGCGGCTTCGGCGGAGGCGGCGGCGGCTTCGGCGGAGGCGGTGGCTTCGGCGGAGGCGGAGGCTTCGGTGGAGGAGGCTTCGGTGGCTTCTAATCCCCTTGCACTACAGAGAACTTGAACAAGAGAAATTATATCAATCAGAGTTATAATCATTCAAAGCACATAAGATTATGAAGAAGATAATATTAACGATTTGTATAGCACTCATCGCAGTTGCAGGTGCACAAGCTCAAGATAGCAAGAAGAGCAAGAAGGATAAGGATAAGGAAAAATCCGAGATGAATGCACAAGATGTGTATAAGCAGCAAGCTGAATCATGGGCCACTACTTTTGAACTCGACGACGAGACAAAAGCAAAATTCATTGACCTGTACATGGAATGGCAGAACAACCGCGGTAACATCGTTGACAAGAACGGATACGAGCAGAAGGCTGGCGCTGACATCAACTTCAAGAAGATCACCGTAGAGGAAGCAGAAAAACTCATCGCAGACGACTTCGAGCGTCAGAAGAAACAGGCAGAGACCGATGAGGAATACTATCGCAAGTTCCAGCAGTATCTAACGCCAGGACGTGCAGCACAGATGGTCATTCAGCAGCGCAGTTCTGCAGCAGGCATCTCTGCAATGTTCAGAGGCATGGGTGGCGGCCGAGGCGGATTCGGAGGTATGGGCGGTATGATGATGATGTTCTAACCCACCGACATATACATACAATTAAAAATGGCATGCAGGTTTGCATGCCATTTTTCGTTCTTCATGTGCCCCTTTGTTCTAAGGGAAGACGTGACACATTAAATAGAAAGCTCGTCGAGGACGGTGATAAGGCTCTTATCCATAGGTTTCTGGCCAAGGATCGCCCGTGAGAATGGTACATAAACAATTTCGTTGTTCTTCACGCCAATCATCACATTACGCTGACCTTCTTTGATAGCCTGAATGGCTCCGACACCTAGTCGGCTAGCAAGTATGCGGTCGCGAGCGCTTGGGGAGCCTCCTCGCTGCAGATGTCCGAGGATAGAGACTCGCACGTCATAGCCCTCATATTCTTTTTGAAGACGTTTCGCATAGTGCATGGCACCACATTTGGGACTTTCGCTCACGATGACGATGCTGGAGCTTTTACTCTTACGCATTCCACGTCCGATATAGTGAGCGAGTTGATCTTCCTTCGTTTGCTCCTCGGGAATGATGGCTGCTTCTGCTCCTGCTGCGATGGCGCTGTTCTGGGCAAGGAATCCTGCATCTCTTCCCATCACCTCGACGAAGAAAACGCGTTCGTGACTTGTTGCCGTATCACGGATTTTGTCAACACATTGCATGATGGTGTTCAAGGTTGTGTCATAACCGATGGTGAAGTCGGTGCCGTCGAGATCGTTATCGATGGTGCCTGGAAGTCCGATACATGGGATGTTATATTCCTCGGCAAAAATCTTAGCGCCTGTCAGCGAGCCGTTTCCTCCGATGACACAGAGGCAGTCAATCCCATGCTTCTGCATTTGCTCGTAAGCTGCCTTGCGGCCTTCGGGAGTCATAAAGGATTTGGAGCGAGCTGTGCGCAGAATGGTTCCGCCACGGCTGATAATATTACTTACGCTCTCGCTGGTGAAATGTTCTATCTCACCGTTGATAAGTCCCTCGAAACCTCGATAAATTCCATAGACATCGAATCCATTACAGATGCCAGAACGGGTCACGGCACGTATTGCCGCATTCATGCCAGGAGCGTCACCACCCGATGTGAGTACTCCGATTGTCTTGATTGCCATGATATGATGTTTTAGAGTTTGATTTCTTTTCCGTTTATCTTCACATGCTCGAAGCGGACATCTTTCATCTGTCCGCGCAAGAGGTTTCCACCTTCCTTCACTCCATTCCAAGTGCAGTTGATGACATTTATATTATAGACATTGGTGGAATCGGTCAATCCGTCGATGAATGCTCCGTAGCGGCTCGAATTACAATTGACTTGCTCGATGTTTACGTTGCGGACGACTGGATAAAAGCCGCGTTGCGACTTCTCGTTGGGTTCGTACACCAGATTAATCTTCAATACGGCCTCCTTGCACTGTCCTACCTTCACATTTCGGACAAATATGTTCTCGGTGACGCCTCCGCGACATGTATTCGTCTTCAAGCGAATGACGCGGTCGAGATTTGGGCTGTCCATTTCGCAATTCTCGACGAAAATGTTGCGAGCGCCTCCGCTTACCTCGCTACCTATCACCACTCCGCCGTGTCCGTTTGCCATTTTGCAGTTACGAACGATGATATTCTGGCTCGGCATGTTTCGACGACGCCCATCGGCATTCCGCCCGCTCTTGATGGCGATGCAATCGTCGCCGGTATTGAAGAAGCAGTCTTCGATGAGCACGCCATCGCATGATTCCGGGTCGCAACCGTCGCCGTTGGGGCCTGAATTTTCGATAGTGAGACCACGCAGCGTCACGTTACGGCTTTTCAGCGGATGAATCACCCAAAACGGGGAGTTGAGGACGGTAATTCCTTCGAGAAGCACTCCGTCGCACTCGTAGAGCTGAATCATCTGGGGGCGCATGCCCTTGCCGGGACCGAAGATGCGTTGGTCGATGGGAATGGCGTCGTCGCTCATCTTCAGCAGCGCATTGCGGCTGCCATAACTCTGCGCTTCAGGAGTATCTTGTGTCCATCCATATCGAGCGGCGCCACACATGGGCCACCACGCTGTATTCGATGCGCATCCGTCGAGCACGCCAATTCCTGTCACTGCTACGTTCTTGGCTTGGTATGCGTAGATGAGGGGGGAATAATTATACATGTCAAGTCCCTCCCACGAGGAAAGCACGAGCGGATATAGCTTTGTGTCGGACGAGAAACAGAGGCGCGCTCCCTTCTCTACGACGAGATTTACGCCGCTCTGCAAGCGCAAGGCTCCTGTTTGCCACCGTCCGGCGGGAACGAGCACCCGTCCCCCACCCTGTTTCGAACAGGCTTCGATGGCCTTGTTGATTGCCGCTTGATTTGCTACCGCATCGTTAGCCGTGGAGGCTCCGAAGGCGGTAATGGCAAAAGTACGGTCGGCAAAGACCGGCTGGCGTATCGACTGCTCGATTTGCCGATAGACGGTGGTCCATGCATTGCTTGTCTGGGCCTTGGTGGTCGCAAAAGCTGTCAGGCACATCAGCACAATCAGGATTTTAGTCCTCGAAGTCATAGTGATCGAGTTTCTTACCACATGTCGGGCAGAAAATCTGCCGTTTCTCAATGATTCCACCGCATTCGCCGCAGTGGTATTCACGTTTCTCTTTATTATTGTCAGACATATCGTCAATTATTAAATAGTTCGTCCAAATAAGTATAGAAAGCAGGATCCTCGCCCTCGATGGTCTTCACAATCTTGCCGTCAGGGTCGATAATTACCTTTGTGGGATAGCCCTCGATGGCATATTCGGCAGTCAGGCTGCTGTTGTCGGGATTATAGACATGTTTCCATGGCAGCTCGTACTTTGCGATGGCCGCTTTCCATTTATCCTGCGTGTCGCGGCAATCGACGCCGAGAATCTCGAGCTTGCTCTTGTACTTCTCGTAATATTTCTTCATATCGGGGAAACCCTTGATGCACCAGCCACACCACGAGCCCCAAAAGTCGAGGATGAGGTACTTGCCGCGGAGCGATGCCAGCGAAAGGTCGGCTCCTTCGGGTGTTTTCAGTGTAAAGTCGGGAGCCATCTTACCAGGTGCCACCCGCGCGGCAGCCTCGGCCTGCGCTTTCTGTCGGTCGGCCAATACCTGCATTCCAGCGACAATTTCCGAGAATTTTCCTGTCTTCACTGACGGAGAAAGCAGATTGATTGCCTGCTGCACGTCGTCGATGTACATCAGCAACGTTGCACTGACATCGTTGGAGGGGTTATTCTTGATGAAGTCCATCTGCAAGTCGGTAATTTTCTTCTGGGTAGCGCGGAATGACGGCATAATGATGTTGTGGAGCGAATCGGCATTGGCGCCGGCTTTCACTTTGTTGCTGTAATCGTCGTTAATGGAGCGCAACTCGGCATAAAGCGGGTCGGTGGTCTTCTCGAACTTAGCGAGGTCGGTATAAAACTTCGAGCCAGACCACTCGGCATGATTCATCGTGCCTGTCAGCACGCCTTGCTCGCCCGGAACGATGAAGACGCGCAAAGATCCTTGCTGTTGACCGGCAACCTGCGCCATCTGAGCCTTGTCGCCTTTCGCATCGAGATAGAATGTGCCGTCCTTCACCGTCAAGGTATCTCTGTGAGCCACCGTGCGTTTGGCCAGGTCGATGTATCGAACAATGATGTCGCCATCTTTCAAATCACTTAGTTTGGCAGTCACCGTATGCTGCGCAAAACCCATGGCTGCACAGCTCATCATGATTGCCTGGAATAGCATACGTCTTTTCATCATTAAATTATTTTAAAAATACGATGCAAAGATAAGAAAAAAAGGAAGATTGGAAGATTGAAGAATAGAAAAAAGTGAAAAAAGCGGTAAAAATTCGTTGAAAAAGAGCGTCTTTGCATAGGTCTCAGCCCTAAAGGAAAATAAAATAAACAAGGAGGGCCAATTCACAAGAAATCGGCTCTCTTTGCTTTAGAAATAAAAGGAGTGGTACCGCTATGGGTGGATGAGTGTGTCAATCACCATCGTCGAAGGGTTCAATTTAACGTCAGTTGTTAACGTATGTTATCATATCGACCCGATATGGCGCCGCTGGCGGTCGATTGGGCTTAAATCGAACCGATATAGCGTCGGTCGATGTCATTTGGCTGCAAATATACTAAATAATTTGGAAATTGAGCACTTTTTGTGATAAAAAATGCAAAAAATGTTGTATAATTATATTTCGCTCAGCTCTAACCACTGCATTGACTTGTCGTCTAGCTCTTGGTTGAGCATCGGGAGACGTTTCGACATCTGCACGATTTCATCGACGTCGGCAGTGCCGCCGCTAAGCTTCGCCTCAATCATTTTCTTCTCTGCTTCGAGACGTTCGATGTCCGCCTCGAGCTGCTGCATCAGCTGTCGCTCCTTGAACGAGAGCCGCCGAGGGCGGTCGTTGGGCTTATTGTTCTTAGGCGTCTCCTTCGGCTTGTCAGCCTGGACGGGTTTGGGCATAGTGTTTTTCCACTCGCGGTATTGGGTGTAGTTACCTGGGAAGTCACGGATAGCGCCTTGTCCGCTGAACACAAGTATGTGGTCGACGACCTTGTCCATGAAGTAGCGGTCGTGACTTACGATGATGAGGCAGCCGCGGAAGCTAGCCAGGTATTCCTCGAGGATTTGAAGGGTGACAATGTCGAGGTCGTTGGTCGGCTCGTCGAGGATAAGGAAGTTGGGGTTGCGCATCAGCACCGTACAGAGGTAGAGTCGTCGCCGCTCGCCTCCGCTGAGTTTGGCAATATAGGTATGTTGCTCCTCGGGCGTGAAAAGGAAATGCTGTAGGAACTGACTTGCGCTGAGTCGCTGTCCGTTGCCGAGGTCAACGTATTCTGCAATGTCGCGCACGGCGTCGATGACCTTCTGATCGTCGCGAAACGAGAGTCCCTCTTGCGAATAGTAGCCGAAACGGACGGTTTGTCCGATGTCGTACGAGCCAGCGTCGATGGGTTCGACGCCGAGCAGTGTCCGGATGAAAGTCGTCTTGCCGGTTCCGTTGTTACCTACGATGCCGAGCTTCTCGTAGCGCGAAAAAGTGTAGTTGAAATGGTCGAGAATCTTGTTGTCGCCAAATGATTTGCATACATCCTTTGCGATGAAAATCTTGCTGCCGATATATGTGCCCGATGTCTCGAGGCGTACGTTCCGCTCGTTGATTCTTTGCTTTGCAATCTTCTCCAATTCGTAGAAAGCCTCCTCTCTGTAGCGCGCTTTGTGTCCGCGGGCTTGCGGCATGCGTCGCATCCACTCGAGTTCGGTGCGGTAGAGGTTGTTTGCCCTTTCGATTTCGGTCGAGAGGTTGTCGATGCGCTCCTGGCGCTTCTCCAAGTAGTATGAGTAGTTGCCGCGGTAGGTGTAGATGCGCGAGTCGTCCATCTCGATGATGACGCTGCAGATTCGGTCGAGAAAATAGCGGTCGTGTGTCACCATCAGGATGCTCATGGTGGTGCGACTGAGGTAGTTTTCGAGCCACTCAATCATTTCGAGGTCGAGATGGTTGGTAGGTTCGTCGAGAATGAGCATGTCCGGCTCGTCCACGAGTATCTTTGCCAGTGCAACACGCTTCAGCTGCCCTCCACTCAGCGAACTGATGAGCCGGCTGTGGTCGAAAATCTTGAACCGTGTGAGCATCTGCTCGGCACGGAGCGTCGGGTCGGTGTGTTCCGACACATGAAGGTTGTCCAGCACCGCCTCCATGATGGTTTGCTTCGGATTGAACGTCGGCTTCTGCTCCAGGTAGCCGATTTTGAGGTCGTTACGGAACACAATGCTTCCAGCCTCGTAGCCCTCGCGACCGGCAAGGATGGACAGGAGCGTGGACTTGCCCGTTCCGTTCTTAGCAATCAAGCCCACATGCTCGCGCTCGTTAATCGTGAACGTGACATCCCAAAACAACACTCGGTCGCCTATACGCTTACCGAGTGATTGTACATCCATGTAGGGTTGAACGGCTGCCATAGAATAATGATGCTAGAAACGAAGTCCGAAATTGAAACTCATCATGTGAACACTCGCCTTGATGTCCTCCGTGACCGTACTATACCGATAATTGAATCCCATCACCGCCTTGCCCATGTAAAACCTACAATCAACACCCGGCCCGATCGTATAGTAGGTGTGATGGTAGTAATCTGCAATCATCGGAATCTCGAATTCGCACCATCCAAAGCCGATATTAGGCGAAACGACCATCCCGTTGCGGTCGTTCGCAAACGTAATGGCGTAGCCGAGCGCCCCGCCGTAGAACGTGAAATGACTATCTGTCAGGGAATGGTTGTATTCGGCGTAAATATTACGATAGGTGACGCCAACGTCGAATCCCAGGTCATGGTTTGTGCCCTTGGCGTATCGCATGGGAATGTGCGAGAGCGTCATGTGAGGACCAAGCGTCACAGTGAGCGGACAGTCCTTCGGTGAGCGATAAATCCACTTCTGCGCGAGCGCAGTTGACGTGAACATCGTCACGATGAGAAGTAGAAATAGATTTCTTCTGTTCATAATTTAAAGAATTTAATACACCTTATTATATATATAACGCACAAACCTGAAATAATCAAGTGAAAAACGTCAGTTTTCGTCAAATCAAAAAAAATCCATCAGCCCATTGGCATAGACTGATGGATATGATGCCTATTACTTTACTTTCTTGAATAGGCAAGGAAGTACGTTCGTGATTTCTTCGTAACTGCCAAAGCTCGTATGCTGAATAGAATATTGTATGGTCTTATTCTTCTCAGCGTTTGTAATCTTGACAGTTTTGTCGTCTTTAAACTCTATTTTCCATTCAATACCGCTAGTGGCAGATTCGTCAAAGTTGAAACTGGTATAAGTTCCAGTCATGTAAACGAAACGACCTGCAGCATCTTTAATAGTATATGAATCATTACTTGCTGTAATTGTAATCTCTTCTCCATTCGTAGGATTAAATGACAATTTAGCATCTTTTGGAATTATATCATCGACATAAAGATATCCGTATGTCTTCTTCGAATCGATTTTAGCTACTTTATAGACATTATCAACGAATGCGCCAATGACATAGGTGGCACCAGACTCAATGGAGGTAACCAGCTCATAAGTATTTGCATCTTCTTCCTCCCCCTCATTGCCACCGGGGACATCACCGCCCGTAGCCAAACCTCCATCAGACGTAGTGAGCTCGGCATCGTCGATAAGTACATCAACGCCAGGACTCTTGGGGTTCATCACAACGAGGTTAATCGTCGTCTCGCTCGCAAGGGTGAAGCTATGGTTCACTTCAACCCACTCGCCGTTCGTGATGTTGTTGACATACCCTTCAGCATAAGCATATTTGCCGACATTGCCGTCAGTTACAGGAACATATCCAGGTCGCACGCTCGCAGAGGACGAAGTTGCAGCCTTAGCATAGAACTTAAAGTTGTAAGTGCCGGCCTTAAGGGTGATTTCCTTGTATGCCAGACGCCTGTTGACTTTTTCATCACCGCTAACCTTCACAGAATAGCTTCCGCTGTGCGCCTCATTCGACTGAGAAATGGTGGAATTCGATGCAGTCGTGGTAGATTGCCAATAAACAGGCGCGCCATTGCTCCAGCTCTCGAAGTTTCCGTTCGCAATGAGGTTGTCGCCCGTCGGTTCGGGCACATCTGGATTGTCGGGAGTTCCCTTTCCTGCCTGGTGGACTTTAAAGTTCTTCAATTCCCATGTCGTTGAGTTCGATTTGTTGCACTCAAAGCGGAATGCGAAGTAAACCTTTTCCTTGCCGACAAGAGCTTCGGGGAGAGTGATGGTCGGAGCGGCGTAGAATGTCCAATCTTTGGTTGCAGACTCTTCCGCTACGAATCCGAGGTCGGTCCATGTGGCTGTTGTCACATCGCCCGCGAAATCCGTACTTGCATAGAGCTTATGATAGCCCGCCAGATCCGTGCTGTCACCAACATAGCGCAATACATAGTCGAAATCAACCACAACGGCCTCGTCATTGCCATCAGCCTTTGTCGTATTGACAGCAGGGGAGATAAGCCATGAAACAGTAGGTGTCGACGTATTGTTGGCAAATCCTGATGCCTTTGCATAAGTGTTGCCGAGACTCCAGGCGGTTCCCTTCTCCGTCACAACCGTAAAGCCGTCTTTCAAGCTGTTACTTGTGTAAGGCAATGTGTTCTCCTCTGCCGGATAGGGGATGTCAGGATCGTCATTTGTCGGATTCGCTGTACCCTTGACAACCTTAAAGTTCTTCACTTCCCAAGTGCTTGAGTACGAGTCGTGTGCTATATGCTTAAAGGCAACGACAATGGTCTTCCCCATGAACTCATTTGGGATTTGTACCTCTTGATCGACGAAATCGAAGCTACCACCAAGACCATTTGTCGACATCGGAAGCTCAGCCCATGAAGCTGTCGATACATTATTGGCATAATCGGCGCTGACGAGCAGTTTATGGTCCTCTTTAATCGTCGATTGCTGGAAGTTGATAGCCTGACTGAAACTAATAAACGCCGAATCAACTTTCTCAAGACTGATAAACGGACTAACGAGATAAGTTTCGCCTTCGCGGTTCTCCTTTTTACCGTCACCGTCGAAATCTTTGTATCCGGTCACTACAGCGCTGCTGAAATCGCTATACCAGCTCAGAGCGCCACTTGCAGATTTGGAATTAAACTTCCCAAGCGATGAAGCGAAGCTCTCATTGAATATAGTCGAACCCCCTTCTGAATGAATGACGTATGGTGCAGGCACATCTTCACAGGCAACATATACCATGACGAACGCTGCGCATACAAATGATAATAATTTTTTCATATTGGATTGTATTTAGTTATCTTTCGATTGTTATTCACTGATGATTTCCATATCTTTTTGCATATCTTCGACCGAACGGAGCTGAATCTGCCATCCATCGTAATATGACATCACGCCTGTGAGTCTGACCGTTCCTTTCGGCATCTTTAAGAACGACACTTCGTTCTGGGTGCTCGTTCTCACGGTGATAGTCGTGTTCCCTACCTTGAAATCGCGGTCAACTCCCATGCCAGCGTCCTTCAACTCGTCGGGGGCGAGGATGGTTTTGTCGTCACCTCCTACGAACTTGCCGACGACGGTTACAAGCATCGGCGAATTCTTGTAGTTCTGGTACGTTGGGTCTTTAAACATCTCATGGCTGTCGTCCCTGAGCACGAATGGCTTTATCTTGCCGGCATAATCCGACGGTTTGCCGACTAGGTAGATGTTCGTCTTACAGAGTTCGAACAGCATGGGGCCCAGTCGCAGGTTGTTGCTGCTAGTGTAGTACGGCTGACCGATTTTTGGCAGCTTACTATAGCAACCGACATAAAGCCCTTTCAAATTTACGCGCACCATCTGTCCGTATGCGAAATAAGGATAGAGGCAGGTGTTCTTCACTGCCAGTATAATGCAGCGAGCGGGGTCCACCATGTCGTAGTTGGCATCATATTGAGCCAGCATGAGTGTCTGGTAGAGGTTACCTCCTTTATCATTGGCTACAACGACACCTTCCACAATCTCATCGTCTTCAATCAAGGTGAACGCGTTGTTCTGCGTGAACACACTTGCATACTTGTCCTTGAGATCGCGGATGGTTATCGTCGGATCGCCCACCGATGTTTCCTTCGTGATGGAGTAGTTGCTTACATCGGGAGCATCATGGTCGTCCATACATGAAGCCATCATGATTCCGACCGATATGAGCGCCCATGTTCCTATGTGAAATATAGTTTTTTTCATATACACCATATTTATATATATTCTTATTAGAATCGGTAATTAATATTAAGGAATGCATTGAAGGCGTTAGCATAATAGTACTTAGAGTTCTTCGAGAACTTGTAAGCACGAGCTACTCCTGTACTATAGAGGTCGTCACGATTCTGTTCGAAGCCACCTGTGCGGAGATTCGTGTTGTTCGTGAGATTTTGGAACGAAAGATTGATCGATATAGCTCGACCTCCGCTCAGCCGGATGTTCTTTCCGATCGATGCATCGAGCATGAATCCTCCTTTGTACTTCTCGAGGCTGGGGCTGTAAGCATCGACGTAATTTCCGTTGATATCGAACAGGATTCCACCGTCTTCATTCAGTATCTGCTCGCTTGTACGGCCCGATCCGTCGTCGATATTGAATACCGGCTTTCCTCCTATGCTACTGGTTGCCGAGTAGTTGGTCAGCACGTTGCTCAATCGACGATAGGCAGAATAGCCGACGTATACTCTGTCGTAATAGTTGGCGTTAAGCTCAAGGAACCAGCTGTTTATGTTGTAGTTGATGCCGAAACTGACTGCAGTAAGCGGCGTGCTGCCTACCTTTATGTCCTTCATGATGACGCGGAGTGGCATTTCGGCTCCTGTTACGGCATTAATCCATGAGTTTAGCTGCTCGTTGGTTTGAGAATTCATTCCTTCGTAGTTCACCTGAGCGTAAGGGTTGTCAATATATTTCGCATCGCTGATGGTTCCCATGAGGTTGAACGACAGTTTGCTATCAACTTGGAACACCAGAGCGCCTTCGAGACCATAATGCTCTTTAGCAATGCCGGTCATCGTGAGATAGGTGAAGCGATTTTCCTGATCGTTGTAGAATGCGGTCTGCTCCACTTGATTCTTGAATCGTGTGAAGAAACCTGTGAACTTTCCGGTAAGGCTGCCAAAGCGGAACTTCCAACTGAGTTCGGAGCTGAAGATATCTTCGTTGTGGAGGTTGTCAACGAAATTGTTTTGCATGCGCGGAGCCACGAATACGTTGCGAGCCAGCGGAGCGTTGGTGTCCCATCCCAATCCCAGCGAAATCAGGTTGTTGGCAAAGGGACGATACGACATAAGCAGCTTGCCTCCGCCTCCGAGGAACTTAGCTGTGCCGCTTGAACCGTAAGAGTTCTGTGGCGCGCGTCCGTTCTGCATCTTGCCGTCGCGCTCGATGGTCGTTCCTTCGATATACAGGCCTTGCATGATGTCGAACGTGCTGTTGGTATGCTGAATCACACCCCATGCCTTCGCTTTGTTGACGTTGATATTGTAATCGTAGCCAAATTTGTCGCCCTTGTATATCCGCTTGTAAGGATTGCGCAAATCATTGGCTGCCTCGGTGGGGTTCATGACCGAACCTTTGCCATATTCGTTTGCACTGAACTTGTCGTAGTCGTAATAGAACTCACCACCGAGCAAATCGTCCATCGTCTTGTAGTGCATGCCGGTCGTGTGGTTCAGGCTGATACCCAGCGAATACTTGTTGTTGATGTCAATGTTGTGGTTGAAGGTCGAGTTGAGGGCCAACACCAGCTGATTGTTGTGGCGGCGTTCCTGGTAGTACAGTGTTTCGTCACCGTTCTGGTTCTGCACACTGTTTACGTAATACATCCTGTCCCAGTTGATTTGCCGGTTTGCTTCGCTCGATGTCCAGAAGTTATAGAGGTCGTTATACTGTGATAGGAAATATGGATTCGACTGAAGGAAGTCGGGATTGTTGCGATTCTCGAGGTCATATACGTCGAAGATGCTGCTTGGTAGGTTCTTGTAGTAGTCAGGACGCGGATCGTAGGCATCGCCGTTCCATCCGAGTGCCGAAGTGCTGTAGCGACTGTATTTCACACCGGCGCTGGTGACGAGTTTCTTGTTATCATCAAACTTCCAGTCCCAAGTGAGGATGGCTGTAGGCTCGAAATCGTGTACCACACGCGAGTTGCGCTTCTTTCCGTTCTGATAACCCCAATACGGATTGTAGTAATGTGAGTTTGCCAACCAATAAGCCTCCTCGGTCGATGCGCCTTGCTGTGCGCGTTCGGTTGGCGAACCGAATGTAACGAGCGAGAGGGCATGATGCTCACCAAACCGCTTTTCAACCGACAGCAGGTACGACAGCGAGTTGTAGAAAGTTCCCTTGATGACACCTTCTTTTGCCCAACGATAGCCAATGGTTCCCGCGAAAGCCCATCCGTTCTCCATCAAGCCCGTAGCGTAGGTGTACATACCACGAACCACATAGTTTCGGTTGGTTCCTGAAAGGGTAATCTTGTTGCCGGCGGCAAATGCCGATGCACGAACGTTGATGTTCGATCCGCCACCGATAGGTGTAAGCCCAAACGTGTTGTACTCGAAGTCAGCCACACCTTCCTTGTTGCGTGTCGCATCGTTCATACCACCAATCATGCTGTATTGGAACCGACCCGTCTCCACGTCGTTCAATAGCAGCCCATTCATGTAAGTCTGTTCGTACATATTGTCGTATGCACGAACCTTGAAGCGCATCGGACTGAACCTGTAGCCCACCTCGCCCATGTACGGGTCGTTGTTCGACGACGAGATGGTCGAAACAGTCTGCGACGCATCGTTGTCGTCATCCAGCTGGCTCTCGGTGAACGTAAAGTCGTAGCTGTCCGACTGCAGAGAGTCAATAACTTCCTGTGCCGATGTTGTACCAGAAACACAGAGCAGTATTGCCACCAGTTTTAAACATTTACTCATAGTTGATTTGATTATTTAATTTTAATTTCTTTCTTGGTTGTGCAAATATACATAAAAAATATAAGGTATGTTCACAATTACTTCATAAAAATGAAAAAGATGTGAAACTTTTGTCGAAACTCCGATGATTTGCACCGTTCGAGTGGCTATCGTGATTGTTATCGCCGACCATTTAAGACCATGGGACGGTTCTCTAATCCGTTAGGCCTAGAAAACAGGAGGGCGGAGGCGATGAAGGAGGCGACGATGAACCCTTCGACGATGGTGACTAAACAAATAAGGAGAGCCAGAAGGCTCTCCTTATTATATATAGAGAGGTGAAAGGCCCGAAGGCCCTCAGCCATGTCCACAATTAATCAAAGGCATTGAGACGATAGCTGAACGAGATGACAAACATCGACGTATCGCCGTAGGTGCGGCTCTCGTTCCACATTGTGCCGTTCATCGTGGCGTTGAAACCATTGTACGAGTTGAGAATGTCGCGCCAGCTGATGCCGACGGTCGCCAGTCGACGCTTCAAGAAATGATACTCGGCAGAGAGGCCAAGCAGGCACTCCGTCTTGTTGGCAGAAGCCATCTCGTAGCCGAACGGCTTGTTGAAATTGCAATCAATGCCAAGCTCCAATCCGAACGGCGCATCGTAGTTGATGCTTGCATTGGCGTTGATGGCCTGCCCCTTGGTCGAGTTGGTGCGATAGTCGCTCTTGCTGTGGTTCAGCGAGTAGCCCACACCACCACGCATGGTCCAATATTTGTTCCCGTAGCTGCCCGATGCCGACGTACGGAAGTTGTGGTGCTTCGTTGCGCTCTTCTGTGCAGTGTTGTCGGTCGCGTTCTGCACGAACGACACGCCGTGGTTGAACGAGTGAGTGGCATTGAGGCTCAGCGTGAAGTCGTGGATAGGAATGGTGAAGTAGAGATACTCGCGGCTGTTCCAGTTGCCATTGATGTTGGCAGGCGAGGTGCGCCGCGCACCCGTCAACTTGTCAAGGATGGTGAGCGTGGTAATCTGGTTGTCGGTAAATCCATACGAGAGCTGCAGACGCATGAGCGACTTGAGCTGATACTCGACCATGAAGTTGTGGCTGAACGCATTCTTCAGGTTTGGATTACCAATGTTGATGTTCATGGGGTCGTGGTAGTCCGTCACGTTCGAAAGTTGCTGCACATCGGGCAACTGGTTCGCTCCATTGTAGCGGAATGTGTATTTATCCTTCTTCACGTTAATCGTATAGTTGGCATTAAACGACAGCCCCACTCCCTTGTTCTCAAGATGCTCATCTTTACCATACTGGTCGTTGTCGATGGTCACCTTACGAGGCGATAACGTTGCCGACAGGTTGAGTCGCGAACGCTTATTGCTGAAGAAATACGACAACAGGAACTCTTGGCGGAACTCATGGTTACGCTTATCGTAGTGCAGGCTGTCAACGCGGGCAAATGTTCCGTCGGAGAGGACGTCGTCGTAGTTCTGCGTGCTCGTGTTCGAATCGAAATGAAGCGTGTAGCCGACCGATAGGAACGAATTGAAACCGTTCTCGCCCTCATCGTCGCCGAAGTCACGATAATATCCGCCACCGATACGACGGCTGTAGTTCAGCATGATGTTGTGGTTGTTGCTACGAGTCGGCGAAGAGATCCGGTGGTTCACATCGCGGATACTGTCGCCCTTCTGGACGAACCGGCTGTACGACTTGTTGAACGAAGTGTTCTTGCTGTCGCTGATTGCGGTCGAGTAGCTGAGGCTAAGCTCGTTGTTGTGCTCCTCGTCGAACGTATAGTTAAGGCTGAAGTTCCCATTCAACGATTTTGAGTCACCATTCGATGAGTTAATCTGCCGAGTGGTGCTCACCAGCCCCTCACCCTCGTTCGAGATGGAATCGATGGACTCGCTGTAGCCGTTATCCTCCGACTTATTCAAGTCGATGCTGCCATTGAAGTACAACTTCTTGCCAATACGGGCAAACCCGTTGAATCCCCCACCCCAATTCTTGCTCTTATTGCTGTTAAACGACTCATTCATGGAGTTCTGCGTAAAATTAGGCATGAAACGCTTGGTATAGTTGTCGTTCTTCGTCTCATTGCGGTTGTAGCTGTGATTGAAGTTGCTGTTAATCGACGCATTGTCGTTGAAAGTGTATTCTCCGTTCAAGTTTGCGAATGTTTGTACTTTCTTCAGCTGATAAGTCCCCTCGTCAGGAATGTCTTGCGTGTTGAAACTGCCGTTCAGCTGCAAACCTTTCTGCCGCCACACGCTGAGCGTACCTCCGAAGTCGTAGTGATTGAACTTTTCCGTCGTCGATGCGTGGAGCTGAGCAAATATAGTGCCCGACATCGGGTCCTTCGTCTCCATGTCCATCACCATATGCTTGTCACTCTTCACGTCGAGCGTATCGTTCAGCTCCTCGTAGATGCGCAAGCTCTTCAGCTTCTCGTGCGGCATGTTGTTGAGCGCAATGCTCATGTCGCGCTTGAAAAACGAGTCGCCATTGAGCTTGATTTCCTGAATATCCTTACCCATGTACGTCATCTTGCCCTCTTCATACTTCAAACCAGGCAAACGGCGCACGAGATCGAGCAATACACTACCCGACGGCATCTCGTAGGCGTCGGCATTGAAGATAACTGTGTCTCCCCGCTGATACATGCGCTTCAACTCGGCAACAACCTCAGCCTCTGCAATCGTCATCGGCTTGCTATGCAGCACTAACGAGTCGATTTTGATATTATACTTATCAACACCGTTCTCTTTCGTCTTCTCCGGCGAATAAATCTTCTCAAACGACTCCATACCCACATAGGTAATCGTCACCTTGACGCGAGTATCCTTCAGACGTTCGCGAAGGCCCATCCACACGTCGAAGTTACCGTCCTTCCAAACCGACTCTCCCTCCATCTGGGTCGTATCACCCAGACATACCACCTTCACGTTCGCTCCCTGAAGGGGATAAGGCTTCGATTCGAACTCGTCAACGCCATACACCTTGCCCCTCACTTCATACATCTGCTTAAAATTCGTACGCATATACTCATTCATCTCGGGCGAATCCCACTGAGCGTATGCGCTCACACACATTGCTGCAATAGCAACCAAAATCAATACACGTTTCATATTAATCGTTACCATCTTATTGTTACAAATTAATCATTCTCATCTAATTGTTACAAATTTATCGTCCCATCCAATTGTTGGACATAAATCGTTCCAAACTAATTGCCACAAATTAATCATTCTCATCTAATTGGAAGATTTCTTCTAATGGTTTACTAAAAACACGGGCGAGTTTCAGCGAAAGAGTCGTCGATGGCACATAATTGCCCTTCTCTATCGCATTAATCGTCTGACGGCTCACCCCGACAAGCTCCGCCAGCTGCTGTTGCGTGAAATCCATGATGGCACGCTCAACTTTTAGTCTATTCTTCATTGTTCTTGCGGAATTGGTAGAGTGAAATATTATACTTAATGATAAAAAACAGGAAAGTTGAGAACGGATAGACCGCCATACAGGTGAGATACGAGCCACCATAAATAAATAAGGTGGTAAGCAACACCAGCACCATATTAACCATCAGTGCCCAAACCAAAGACTGCATCCGAATCTGCGCGATACACTCGTCTTCCTCCTTTTCCTTCGAGAAAGCCACAAAAACACAGCCTACACACATCAATGTCATCACAATTTCAAACCATCCACCCTGAGTGATACGTGGAGCGATTTTAAACAAACTCCATTCTTCTTCAAACTGTGGGGTAAGACTTATCATGGGATATTCAATGCCGAAAGCTAACTGGTCGAATGACAAACAAAGAACGAAAAAGATCACAGCAACGATGAGAAGACTATACCCAATCTTCCTAAACACCGGAGCAAATAAATAATTCTTTACCATAAATTCATGAGTTTTGTGATTTGCGCTGCAAAGGTAAAGCAAATTATTCAATTTGTCAAGCATATTTGACAAAAAGTTACGCGAACTTAACCATATTTAACAGTTAAAGAATAAAGAGCCAGCGAAACATACATGCTCCGTTACAACAAGGACATAAAACAAGCACTGCCCCAACCTTTCGATTAGAGCAGTGAATGTTAAGACGTTCATCGCAAGATTATGGCTCGATAATATTAAAGTTAAGCAGCGGCTTCTTGATATTGCCAAAGAGAGATTTGACAGCTTCGGAGTTACCTGTGACAGCAAGCCCTTCACAGTTACCGTTAAGACAAGCCACAAGCGCCGCCTTCGTACCCCGAGCTGTAGCATCAGCATTGGCACGAGTTTCACCCATATAAGTAAGGACAACGCCAGCCCGACGCACCACGCAGCACTTCTCATTACCAATGACGAAATTGACGGCAACATCTTTGTCGGCCACTTCGCGACTATCGGTAGCGATGGCTACATACTCGAATATCATATCGATAGTACTTGCTCGGAACATGTTAGTGATACCTTCCCCCGAACCATAAACAGGAGCAGAAGGCGTACCGGCACGAAGTTCCATCGCACCAGTAAGATAAGCATTACGCCATGTACCGCTCTCGCTCTGATAACCAAGCTGTTCGAGCGCATCAGCACACAGACGACGAGCATCAATGTTTGCCGGATCGGCATAGACCAATTCCTTGGTCACTTGTGCCACCCACTGGTATTCGCCACGAGCATAATCCTCGCGAGCCATACGCAAAATGCGCTCAGGTGAACCCATATATTCAACGATTTTCTGAGCCGTACGCTCAGGCGTGAGCAGATTGAGGTTGACAGGGTTCGCATCGTACCATCCCATGTAACGCTGATACACAGCTTTGATGTTATGAGAGAGTGTGCCGTAATATTGGCGTGTGTACCAAACACGATCAAGACGTTCTGGCAACTGAAGGAAATCAGCAATCTCTGTAGAAGTATATCCTAAGTTGAGATAATGGAGAGTCTGGTCGTGAATGAACTTATAGACAGAAGCTGTATTAACTAGATAGTCACGGATGACATCCGTCCCCCAATGAGGCCAGTTGTGACTTTGGAAAATCACGTCGGTCTTGTCTGCAAACTTCTGTTCAGCAGCAAGAATATAGTTGCACCATCCCTCAGCATCGCGGACAGCTGCACCACGCAAGGTATAGAGATTGTGAAGTGTACCGGTGCAATTCTCTGCCATCCATAATGCTCGATAATCCTCAAAATATGTGTTCATCTCAGCCGGAGCCTCAGTACCTGGCGTGAGTTGGAAGGTGACGGTAAGTCCGTCGATAACGATAGTCGTATCATTCTTCACCTCGAAGGTAGGCGGCATGAGCGTAAGAGGCGAATTGGTAGACTGGCCCATACCGATGCCCATCGCCATACGTCCCGTAACACCTTTTGGCAAACGAGTACCATACTGATAGCTAGCACGACGCGACATAGCTGCGCTACAATAAGCGTTCTCGGCAATGACGTGCTTCATGAAACCCTCGGGAGTGATGACAGCAATCTTACCCGATGCAATCTGATCGGTGAGCGACAGACTTGCATCCGCCATATTCCCAGTATTGACAATAGCTCCTACACCACCATAATGGTCAGCATGACTGTGACTGATAAGCACAGCTACAATACGAGGAGAAGCATCAATATTACGTTTGAAAAGATCGAGAGCAGCTTGAGCTACCTCCGTTCCCATCAACACATCAAAAATGAGCCAGCCGCCCGACTTTGTCCTAATAAAAGTCATGTTAGCCATATCATAGCCACGCACTTGATAGATTCCCTCACACACTTCGTAGAGTCCACACTGAATGTTGCATAGAGTATTACGCCAAAGGCTTGGATTGACGGTCGATGGAGCTTCATCGTCTTCCTTCATGAACTTGAATTCAGCCATGTTCCACACCTCTCCTGCGGCATTTGTGATGACCAAATCGGGTGTAGCCTCAATAAGACCACGCTTTGCATTCTCAAGTTCCGACAGGTCATCGAAATCGAGACGCTCATACCACTCTCTATTCTTATTTGCTGTAGTAAGCGTTGCTGATTTGGCTGCCAAAGGGTCAGCTTCCGGATCTTCATCAACTATCGGCAGAGGATTGTCCTCTGTCTGGTAGAACACAAGACTGTCCATTTCGTTGGCACGGTAAGTCTGTCGTTGCCCATTCTTATAGAGGTAATAGCCCTGAGCAGAGGCCTGATGTGCCATACCACAAAGGCAAAGCACAAGAAGGAAAAGTTGCTTATTCATTATTTTTTCAGAATCTTAAATGTTTTACTTTCTGTTGCTACGATAATGACACCTTTAGGAAGGCGTTCGGTTGAGAGGGTTGCCGTTCCGCTGCTATCAGCAGTAGTCCTTTCTTGATACTTGCCATCAATGGTGTAGATAGTAAGACGGCTACACCCATAAGCCGTCACCTCACTATCAGTGATGCGGAATGTGTTATCTTTCGCTGGACTGATATCCGTTTCAATGTCTCTCTCCTCAATGGTCATCTTCAGATAGCTTTCCGTCTTGTAACGAACTGTTACACTACCGCACTCCAACTGCACATCATTTTCGACAAAAGTAACTTTGGGCTTTTCCCCTAAACTGAATATGGTAGAACTTTGCTTTTCATAAACTACAACACAAGTTTTCTTTTCACTCGTACCTAATGTTGCGGTTCGGTCAACAGCCCACATAGTCATAGTCGTAATGGCAAAGAAGACAGTAATCAGCAAATTGCCGAAATGTCGCAGGATGTTAAACTTCATCTTGTTTTTGGTTTGTTTCATTGTTCTAATCATTAGTTCTTATTATTCTATTATTTCCTTCATTAAAGGAACAATCTGTTTGCGTGATAAGTTTTCTTTTGTGTAGGTCACACCTTCAAGGAGTGACGGACCGAATAGAGCCTCTGCTACCTCTTTTGCTCCCTCACCATAATAGATGAAATAGGTGACACCGTTTACATAAGGAATGTCTGGATTACTCTGGTCCGGATTGGGCACCTGGATTAATATCATAGCAAAAACCATATCGAGTTGGTTGTAGTTCATCACATCTGGCATTACAGCCAGCATGCGATTGACAAAACCATCAGCTTCTGCAGCCTTACAAACCATCGATCCAATACCTATGGCCTTCCCCCCTATTCCATAATCCTTATTATCTGAAAAAAAAATTCCAGATCGGTCATTCCTTCGTAGTTGTTGGCAGCTTCATCCATTTGACGATTGATTTCGTCAACATCATCTTCCAGTTTCAACTGACTTACCAGTGCAGTCCAAGCGATGGAATCAATGTGGCAAGTAGTACTCTTGGAAAGATTACGAGTATCAGAAATCAAACCAGCCAGGAGGATTTTAGCGGTCTCGTCGTCAATAGCGACACCAAGTTCCTTATAACATTCATACACAACGGTACAGGCCGAACCAACCATCTCACTCCTCACAAAGGGTATCATGATATCTAAGATGTCTCCCTCGACGTGGTGATCAATCTTCTGTAGAATCACAGCCTCACGCGCACCATTCACACATTGTACATAATCGGTGTGATCTGTTAGAATCAGTCGAGTACCAGCCATCACTTCTGACTTGACTTCGGGCACATCGAACCCAAAGCGTTGGGCAATATATTGCGTTTCGCGGTTAATAGGACCGGACACCTTAGCCGTTGTATCCTAATGTCCTCATTAGTTTCGCATAGGCAAGCGCAGAACAGGTTGCATCAGCATCTGGAGTTTTGTGACCATATACAAATACGGTATCTTCACCCCAATCGAGTGAATTCAATATTGTACGATAATCGTATTCCAAATCCTCTATGGCATTATCATCCACAGAGCATGACATCAGCCACCAAGAGCTACAAAGCATCATGATGACGACATATTTCAAATCTTTTTTCAATCTCATTGTTTTATTGATTGTTTGGTACTACATTTTCTGAGAATAGCTACAGCCAAGGTTAGAATGCTTATTACTTCTGCTTGTATTGTTTTTTCTTTAGGAAGTCGAAGCCGACGATATATTTCACGGTACCATAAGCGTTGGTGAGACTAAACTTTCGCTCACGATAGGCATACGTATGAAAGTCAACCACAAATCCTGTGAAGTATTTAGTGTTGTTCCAGAAAAGACTGGTACGGAAGAACACATCGGTGCTAATGCGACGCAAGACAGCCTTGTCATGATTATTTTCTGTGATGTCTGATTGACGATAGCCGATGGACGGCAGTATCGAGAATGCAAATATACAGTTCTTCCGAAACGCCCAATTGTAGCCATATCCTACGCTGATAGCATAGTCCTTGTAGCTAACCTTACTGAACAACAGTGTGGTGTCGATATGTTGAGCGATGAAGGGCGACAACTCGCTCTTGTTGAAATTGACTGTCACATGGTTGTACGAGAATCCCAGCTTCCATGAACCCTGACTCTTGCGTTGCACAGCATTCTCACCAAAGGCTGCCGGCCAGGAGTAGCGTCGATGGTTGAAGATGTATTGGGCATCGATACCGAAACATTTCGAGCTCAACCCTCTGAAGGTGCGGTCTTGACCCTCAAGGTCCACACCACTGATGTCAGTAAACTTGACGGATTTCCCCGACTTGAAAGTATAAATTTCTGCCACGATTCTTGCAGTATTGAGGACAAAGACGTTACGGTGCCCCGTTCCGTTAGTTTGACCTCGAGGCTTACCGATGTCACCCAAATTAATCGAGTGACCATACCCCAAGATACTCCAATAGACATAACCGCCCAACACCAAGGAATTGTCCGACTGTAGTGTCATTGATTTTGACGCACCGCTTACCGAAGATGACATGCGGTAAAAATCATGCCAATACGACAACTCTGCCTGTGCAGTAAACTCATATTTCTGAGGTGTAACATAATTCGTGTCGCATCCCATAAAAAAATTGGTAACAGCATCAGCACTCCTGAACACCGTATGCATCACACGTTTGCCCCATGGCAAGGAGTCAATATGTACCGAATCCTCTGTTTCTATCGCCGAAACAGCAACAGAAATCATCATCAACACTATGTAACACCCTATTCTTTTCATTTTTCAACAACCTACCATCTACTGCTCTTATCTCATTCTGCTTCTTATATTTTTTCCAAAATCTTATCCATCACCCAATTTGTCGGAGTGGCACTTACCGAGTTGCAATCACACGTCTTTCCGCCACGCAAATCTTCCACGATGGCCTGGATCAACGGCATTTGAACATACTGTGGATTCGGGATTGCAAACTCTTCACGGCCCTTCTCCGTATGAAGAGCAACAGGTGTGTAATCAAAGACAGAAAAACATATCATGCCTTGATCACCCACAATCTCAATACGGTCGGTACGAGCTGAATCATGAGCCACAAAGCACCATGAGCCACTTCCTGTGATGCCATTCGCAAATCTGAAACATGCATTAAATGTATCTTGAACGCGGTAAAGCCCTGCCATGTTGGTCGCATAGCCCTCTGCCTCAATAATCACACCCAACATGTGCTGCAGCAAATCGAGCTGATGACTGGCCAAATCGTAGAAGTAACCTCCGCCACCAGCGATATCGGGCTGCAGACGCCAAGGAAGATTCTTCTTATTATAGTCAAGCTCACGAGGAGGAACAGCAAAACGAATCTGTACAGACAACACCTTTCCGATAGTTCCCTGAGCAAGAATCTCCTTCACCTTCTCAAAGTACGGAAGATAACGGCGATAATAAGCCACATAGCACGGAACACCGGTCTGCTCCGAGATGCTATTTACGCGCAGACACTCTTCGTAGCTCGATGCAAGCGGTTTTTCCACATAAACAGGTTTGCCTGCTTTCATAGCCATCACTGCAAATGTAGCATGCGACGAAGGCGGAGTGGCAATATAAACCGCATTGACATTACGATTGTTTATCAACTCAATAGGGTCGGTATAGAAGTGCTGAATCCCATGACGCTGAGCATACGAACGTGCCTTCTCCTTGTCACGACTCATCACAGCGGCAATCATTGAACCTTCCACACACTGAAGTGCTGGTCCACTCTTTGTCTCTGTGGCTTCACCACATCCTATCACTCCCCACCTAACTTGGTTGATTGCTTTCATAACTACTGTCTATTTTATCATTTATGTTGCAAAATTACAAAATAATTACCATTTATGATTTACCTCACACCGATTTTTATGAAGATTTCTTACTTTTCACTTTTCTCTTCTCTCTTTTTTCGTAACTTTGCAACCAAATTGACAATTATGAGCCGAAATAAGAAGAAATTACCGATACTCGAGAATGTCAGTATCACGGCTGTCGCAGCCGAAGGGAAAGCACTTGCACGCGTTGACGACAAAGTGGTGTTCGTACCGTTTGTCGTTCCTGGCGATGTGGTCGACTTACAAGTAAAAAAGAAAAAGCACAGCTTTATGGAGGCTGTTGCCATTAAGTTCCACGAGTACTCACCCAATCGTATCACCCCACCCTGCCAGCATTTTGGAGTGTGTGGTGGATGCAAATGGCAATGTTTGAAATATGAAGAACAGCTACGATGGAAACAACAGCAGATTGTCGATAACCTAACCCGCATTGGAAAGATTGAACTTCCCCCTATCTCACCCATTCTTGGCAGTGAACTGCTATATGCATATCGCAATAAGTTGGAATTTGGATTCTCCAACCGTCGATGGATGACCGAAGACGAGATACAAGACGGAGATAATGTAATTACCGAACGAAATGCACTCGGATTCCACATCACAGGTGCCTTTGACAAGATTCTCGACATCGAGAAATGCTGGCTGATGGACGACATCACCAATGACATTCGCAACTACATCCGCGACTATTGCATCGACCATCACCTCACTTTCTACGACCTACGTCAGAACACAGGACTCATGCGTAGCATGATGGTACGTAACAGCAACACCCATGAGCTCATGCTGCTCATACAATTCCGAATCGAGAACAATGAAGAACAGCAAGAAGCCATCCAACTCTTAGAGCACATAGCCAAACGATTCCCCGAAATCACATCCCTCCTCTATGTTGACAACCATAAGTGCAACGACACATTTGGCGATCAGGAAATCATCTGCTTTAAAGGTACCGACCACATCTACGAAGAAATGGAAGGGCTGCGATTCAAAGTCGGTCCAAAAAGTTTTTATCAGACAAACACCGATCAAGCTTACAACCTCTATAAAGTGGCACGCGATTTTGCTGAACTTAGCGGAAACGAATTGGTCTATGACCTCTACACAGGAACAGGAACCATTGCCAACTTCGTCAGTAGGAAAGCGCGCAAAGTAATCGGCATTGAGTACGTGCCCGAAGCCATCGAGGACGCAAAGGTCAATTCACAAATCAACCACATCGACAATACCCTCTTCTTCGCTGGCGACATGAAAGATATCCTCAACCGTGACTTTATCCAGCAATACGGACGTCCCGATGTCATCATCACCGACCCGCCACGAGCAGGTATGCATCAAGATGTTATCGATACCATCCTTTTTGCCCAGCCACATCGTATCGTTTATGTCAGTTGTAACCCAGCTACACAAGCACGCGACCTTCAACTGCTCGATGTGAGATACCGCGTAACGAAAGTACAACCTGTCGACATGTTCCCTCATACCCAACATGTTGAGAATGTCGTTCAACTGGAACTGAAAGAGAACACGGTGTAGGAAGACAAAAATATCACCTAATAATAACTTTTTCTCCTCCGTGGATGTAAAAGCCCTTTGCAGTAGGCACATTAGGGAGACTACGACCATCGATGGTGAACGAAGCGTCGTTGCTTTGGTCAGAGAACATTGTGGCAGACACCCCTGATTGGTCAGCATTCATAAAGACGAAAGAGATGGTACCATCATCAGCCATGCGGATGTTAGTAATGGGCTTGCTCATGAAAGGAAGGCCGTTAGACGAAGTGAAGAGTTTGGCTGCAGGTTTAGAGCCTTTGGAAAGGCGATCGTTAACCTCGAGAGACTGAGGATTGGTATAGGGATATGGCGAGGTACTAAAATAACGGCTACGAATAGAGTTATCCATCGTGTATTTGCCTGTATCATTGGCTCGCGTCTGCATGAATCATGCAAGCAACCGAAGCGCTGTGCCTGAGCACCAACGACTACCAATAGCATGACAGCAAACAACAGTAACTGTTTTTTCATATAATAATAAGTTTGATAAGACAATATGAACATCTCCTTACAAGTGCTTCAGCTTCGAGAGTGCCTGACGAACGGCAGAAGGGAGGGCTGGTATGTTGTACTGACGCTCGTAAGCCTCCATATCCTGAAGGGTCGTAGCATGCTTGAACTGCGCTTTCAGTTCCTTATTCTTTTCCTTCCATTCATCCTTGGTAATGTAGCCGCGTTCGGTGGCATAACTCTCGATGATATACTTAGCCGGACCCTTCTTGTCTGTATACTCCCAGTGGTCTATTTCCATGATGAAGTCTGTAAAATCCGCATCCTTGACATCATCCTTGTAATTGCCGATAAGAGTGTACTGATAGTTGTAACCTATATCCTCACGCTTCTTCAGCTTGGAAGACTCTCCTTTCACCTTATTGGCATACATCTGTATCTTGCCGGCATCAAGTGTAGTACGTAGCTGGTCACCATTACGAACAAGCTGGCCGACACGCCCCTCAGGATTTCTAAACACCCAGTGATCGGGATTGCTATCGTCGGTCGTCACATAGTACTGCTTATTCATCTTATCCTTATTGGGAGCACTTGTCATGCGCACTTCGCCTGCTCGGTTAGACATCGCACGAGCAGACCAAGTGATGGCAACACCCAACTTTGAGTAGTACTCGACATAGTTGCTATGGAAAGAGCCGTGCTCGAACTTCTTCTTCTTGATATCATAGGCGTTCGGCATAACACCGCAGTGAAAGTAGCCAAGTGAATCGTTGCGATATACATAAACGCGATAGTATATCTCCACATAGACGTATGGCTTCGGAGTGATAACCACTTCAGCAATACCATAGTCCAAGTCGTCAAGTGAGACACGACCTCCCTGAAGAGATGAAACAGTAACCAACTTAGGTCGGTAGGCCACATGGGTGACAGCTACACGCTCGGCACCCTTCACGTCAGCAAGCACACCATCCATGTCTGTCGACCCAATATAATTGCCATCCTCAGTCAGTACATAAGCGAGCGGAATACCGTTCCCCTCCTTGTCAACAACCTGTAAGCGTTGCGCACTTATCGGCATCGCGGTCATCAATACAAATGCGACGAACAATAATCTTAGCGTTTTCATCTGAATATATATAAAAGAATCGTTAAACATGACTGCAAATTTAGGTATTTTCAACGAAACAGCCAAATATTTTCCTGTTATTCTATTGCCGATTGACCGATTTGCCGTATCTTTGCAAACAGAATGGAAACAAGTCAGCATATAAGTAGTTCAGACTTCCTGCCAACAACGAAGAAGGAGGTGGAGCAGCGTGGATGGGACGAACTGGATGTCGTCTTGTTCTCTGGCGATGCCTACGTGGACCATCCTTCGTTTGCGGCAGCAGTTATTGGACGTATCATCGAAGCTGAAGGCATGCGCATCGCAATCGTGCCACAACCCGACTGGCACGGTGACTATCGCGACTTCACAAAGTTGGGACGTCCGCGTCTGTTCTTCGCCATCTCGCCTGGATGTATGGATTCGATGGTGAACAAATACACTGCTGCTCGCCGACTGCGCTCGGAAGATGCTTACAGCCCAGACGGCAGACACGACAAACGACCGGAGTATCCCACGATTGTATATACACAGATACTCAAGCAGCTCTATCCAGATACACCCGTAGTGATAGGCGGCATCGAGGCATCGCTGCGACGTCTGACTCACTACGACTACTGGCAAGACCGACTAAGGAAATGTATCCTCTGCGACAGCGGAGCTGACCTACTCATCTACGGCATGGGTGAACGGCCGATGCAAAGTCTCATCAGCGTGCTCAACGACGAACTGCTGTCAAGGGGAGCAGATGTGGTGGACCGTAAGATGTTCCGCAACGTGATGATGCGACATCCTCAACCACAGACCGTCATGCTGATGACAAAGGAGGAAATAAAAGTAACAGAAAGCGACATCGTGCTCCACAGTCACGAAACATGTCTGCGCGACAAACGCTCTCAGGCTGAGAACTTCCGCCACATTGAGGAGGAATCAAACAAAATGCACGCCCAGCGACTACTGCAGGAAGTGGACGGACAATATGCAGTAGTGAATCCACCCTACCCACCTATGACTCAGGAAGAGGTCGACCACTCGTTCGACCTCCCCTACACACGACTCCCCCATCCCAAATATCGTGGGAAACGCATACCAGCTTACGACATGATTAAATTCTCTGTGAACATGCATCGCGGATGCTTTGGCGGATGTGCTTTCTGTACCATCTCCGCTCATCAAGGCAAGTTCATCTCCAGTCGTAGCAAGGAGAGCATCCTACGAGAGGTACGACAGATTGTAGCGATGCCCGACTTCCGCGGTTACATCAGCGACTTGGGAGGTCCAAGTGCCAATATGTACGGCATGCACGGAAAGGACCTCAAGATTTGCGAGCGATGCAAGAAACCCTCGTGCATCCACCCGAAGGTCTGCCCCAACTTGAATACCGACCACAGTGCGTTGCTCGACATCTATCACGCTGTAGATGCGATCAAAGGAATCAAGAAGAGCTTCATCGGAAGTGGTATCCGCTACGACCTCATTCTGCATGACACAGGCGATATTAATATTAATAAGGTGAACCATCGCTATGCACGCGAACTCATCGAGCACCATGTGAGCGGACGACTGAAGGTGGCTCCCGAGCATACGAGCGACCAAGTGCTACGACTCATGCGCAAACCATCATTTCAATTGTTCTACGACTTCAAAGCATTGTTCGACCGCGTGAACAGAGAAGCCCACTTGAACCAGCAACTCATTCCATATTTCATCAGCAGCCACCCGGGATGCACGAATAAGGACATGCAGCAACTTGCTGAACTCACACGACGTATGGGCTACAAACTCGAGCAGGTGCAGGACTTTACTCCCACCCCGATGACCGTGAGCACCGAAACCTGGTACACAGGTTTCCATCCTTACACCCTCGAACCTATCTACTCTGCGAAGACACCTCAGCAGAAGAAAGAACAAAATCAGTATTTCTTTTGGTACAAACGATAACAGAAAGAGGATGAACGATTCATCCTCTTATCTTTACTTGTTTGGCTAATGGGACCTATGGGACTTATGGGGCCAATGGAGCCAATGAGTCCAATGAGTCCAATGAGTCCAATGAGTCTATTGGTTCTCTGCTGTCTCTGCTTTCTCTTCTTTCTCCTCTTTCAGTTCGAAATCCGTGATGCCTGCTTTCACCAATATGTTGTACCATGCAATCACTTTGCGCATATCGCTCACACGTACACGCTCTGTATCATAATTTGGCAGAGCTTTGGCAAAGAATGCGATCACTTCATCGTTCTCTGCTTTTTTATGGTTGATATCTACTTCTTTTCCTTCGTAGAGTTTCTTGATGGAGTCAAACACATTGACCAGCGGAGTGTCCTCACCATCATCTGTATAGATAGAAATCTCTGCTACTGCAACTACGCGATCACTGGCATAAGCAGGCATGCGTTTCTTCGACTCATCGAGCGACTCCACGATAAGCATATTCTTACCTCTACTAATCAACCTATAAAGTCCTGGTTTGCCAGAAATGGCTAATACTTCTTTAATCATATCTGTATGTTTTGTAATTGTTTGAGAATATTATTGTTTCCATTATTGATGATGCAATAATCCGAAAGCTTCATCTTTACGGCCTCAGGCATTTGTGCCTTGATGCGTGCATAAGCCTCGTTGCGTGTAATCTTGTCACGATGGATGATACGCTTGATGCGTACATCGTCAGCAGCAAATACATACAACACCTTGTCGACAGCATCAGACAATCCTGACTCGTACAAGATGGCACTCTCCATGAACACTACTTCTGAGTCCTGGAAGTTGCACCACATTTCAAAATCGGAACGTACTCGCGGATGAACGAGCGCACCTATCTTCTCCTGGTTCTCCTTACTCTCATAGAGAAAATTTGACAACACAGGTTTGTTTAGGTTGCCATCCTCCAGATATGCATCCTCGCCCACGAGTTTAATCAATTCCGCTTTGATGTTCTCGTCTTCTTTCATAATAATCTTAGCCCGATCATCGCAGCTATAAACTGGAAAACCTTTCTTCTTCAGAAAGTTTGCCACATAGGTTTTTCCACTACCTATTCCTCCTGTAATTCCTATTTTCATAATCAATCTTCTTGTTCTATAACATAGTCAACCACTTCAGGTGTTACCTTCACATTAGATATACCTTTAGGGGATTCTCGGATAATTAATTTGCACTTTCGGTCTTGAGCCTTTATGGTATTATAGTCGACCACAATGACGAAATCGTCTGCTGTAATGCTGTTAAACATTGTGGCGCTTACCTTAAACGTAACGTCAACCATCAATGGAAACGTTCGTAGGATTTTGTTGTGTGGGATGTTCTCACAATAGATGGGCACTTTCACTGTCTTGGCGGTAAAGAGGTCCACACATGCCTTCACACTGACTGTATCGGGAACCATCTTCACTCCCTTTATTCTGCTAAGCGCCAATTGGAAGTTGAGTGTGTCTTTTACTTCATCCTCGATAAACGGCTCGGTATAAACCACCTTGATGGTGTCGTAGATAGCCGATGGGGCATAAATGTCCACATACTTGGGGTGCAGTTCTATGCCGCAAAGCATATATTCCTCTGACGTTCGTATCTTGCCCTGAAACTCAATCGGTATCTGCTTATGTTCGCCCATCGAGTAATAGAGGTCGACAGTTGACGGATTGACCGTCTGAAACGTCACACCCTTTGGCAGTTCTTTCGTGAGCGCCTTCTTCCACACATAGTTGTCAATACTCAACGCACCTCCCATCTTGGGTAGGTCGTTGTAGTCAACATTCAGTACTTTGTGTTGATTGTTGAACACATATTGCAGAATGGTGAACCCCCTGCCCGACACAGCTGTCGTTATGGTTTGAGGCACGTCTGAAGTGAATATCAGGTTCTTCGGAACATTGACAATCTTCAATTCGTATTCCAGATTGACGGTTGTGTGGTCCTTGAATGTCTGCGACAGCCAGAACGCAACCGCAATCAGCAGGAACAGCAGGAACACCATTATCTGCTTGTTTACCGTCACCAAGCGGAAACGCTGAAACAAGGAACGGATGTAAGCTACACTCCGTTTTCTTAATATAGTGAAACCTGACTCCATGGGGGAACATCATTACACAGGTCAGGACGTTTACTTCTGAACAGCCTGATTTGAGTCAGCAAACACGTAGTTACGATCAACCTGAATCGTTACACCCTTTGCTATTTCTATGGTTACATACGACTCACCCTCATTCAACTCCTTAATGGTTCCATACATTCCTCCAGCTGTCACTACGCGTGTACCGATAGTGAGGCTGTTACGGAACTTCTGAATTTCCTTCTGGCGTTTCTGCTGAGGACGAATCATAAAGAAATACATGATTGCAAACAATGCAACCAGCATTATGATCATCGTAGGATCAAAGCCACCTAGTCCTTTGGCTCCCTTTCCTGCTTCTGCTGCGCCTTGTGCAGCTTGTAATAGTTGAAAAATCATAATTGTTTTTTGTTTTAGTTATAGGTTAATGAATTTTTATTTCTTAATGAGTTTATGCTCTTTTATCAGTCGTTTGGCTATGTTATCAAGAATACCGTTTATATATGCGTGGCTCTTTGGGGTACTATAGCACTTAGCCAGCTCCACATACTCGTTGATTGAGACCGTGATTGGTATTTCGGGGAAACTCAGTATCTCCGCAAGTGCCATCTGCATGATGATTACATCCATATATGCCAGACGGTTAAACTCCCAGTTCTTAACGCTCTTGCTGATGAGCAACTGATAATACTGACAGTTCTCAATCGCTTTGCGAATGAGGGTAACGGCAAATTCGCGGTCTTCATAGTCGCGAAACTCCGGCAGCAATTCCTGCTCATCTCCTTTTGCTTCGTCGAAGCGCTTGATGGTTTTCAGCACAAACGTATCAACGGTTTCCTTATCGTCGTTCCAATAGATGCACTTATCTTCCAAGTTATCCTCCAAGATCTCCGACTTCATGATGATGTTCTTGTAGATCTTACGCCACAACTCGCGGTCGTCGGCATAAGTCACCTCTGGCTTCATCATATACTCTGCATAGAATTCCGACTCGGTTATCGATGCATAAAGTCTCTTCAACAACTCACGTTCTTCAACCCAACCCAACGTTTTGGTTTGATCCACATACTTCATCAGCTGCTTATTGTCCGACAACTGAGCAACAAACCGATTTTCCAAGAATCGGTGACTGATGACAGTTTCAACATGAGCAACCTTATTGCGTTCTTCTTGGTCATTGATGATTTCGTCAGCCATGCGCGTAATATCTATCATCAACAACAAAAGCAGATTATACAGGTCATAAGCTTTCGTTAGACTTTCCAATAGTGTCTTTTCTGCAGTGTCGGCACGAGTGCCTCCGTTCTGATAATACGCGTAAAGAAGTTGAAGTATCTTTATTCGAATTAATGTACGATTTATCATAACAAAAAACTCTTTTTTTGATTTCGCTGTGCAAATTTATAAAAAAAATCTCAATTTTCTTGCATATCTCAAAAAAAAAGAACAAATTTGCACTTGATTTTAATGTTGAACTCAGAAAACTAAAGAGGATGATGACGAATGCAGACAAAGAACTGGTCTTCTCCGAGAGTGTAAAGGCTGGTAAAAGAATTTACTATTTCGACGTGAAACAGAGTCGTAATGGCGACAAATATGTGGCTATTACTGAGAGTAAGAAAATCGTATCAGGACCAGAAGACAATCCACAGATCAGTTACGAGAAGCACAAAGTTTTTCTCTATAAGGAAGACTTTGAGAAGTTTACGAATGCGCTCAACAAAGCAATCGATGTAGCGACCACCGGAGTTGTTCCTGCGGAAGAGACAGAAACTGCTGAGGCTGAAACCGTAGAACCTGTCGATTCGAACATAGACATTCAGTTCTAATACCACGGTTGCACTGACCCTTTTGGGACGTAGGCACATTGTCTGATGATGTGTCTCTGAATGTTGTGTGAATTAACCTTTCACCTCAACCCATCCCAAACACACAAAAAAAAGATACAGTGCCCTGTATCTTTTTTCTATGAGGTCGGTACCCGATTCGAACGGGTGTAGACGGTTTTGCAGACCGTTGACTAAGCCTCTCATCCAACCGACCGTTTCGTTTAGCGGGTGCAAAGTTATGAAAAACTTTTCATTTGACAAGTCTTTATTCAAAATAATTTGATAAAAACGCAAAAAAATCTTCTCTCATGGCACAACTTTCTGCTATTTTCGCCAAAATAAACCACTATTGCCACCAAAACGGATTGTTGGAACCTGCATCGAAAGTGTTGATTGCACTGAGTGGAGGTGCCGATTCGGTGTTCCTGTTCCGATACCTCATCTCATCAGGTCTCGAAGTGGAAGCCGCTCATTGCAATTTCCATTTGCGTGGTGAGGAGAGCAACCGAGACGAGCAGTTCGTACGCGACCTGTGTTCGGCTTGTCAAATCAAGCTTCACGTTCAGCATTTCGACACACACAACTACGCACAGACAAATCATGTCAGCATTGAGATGGCTGCTCGTACCTTGCGCTACTCGTGGTTCGACCAACTGCTGATTGAGCGTCACCTCGACACGCTCGCTGTGGCACACCATCGTGACGATAATACTGAAAGCATGTTGCTGAACTTCGTTCGTGGATCGGGCATCAAGGGATTGTGTGGCATGCAACCACGAAACGGGCATATCGTTCGTCCGCTGCTCTGCATCAGTCGTGCAGACATACTTGCAGGACTCAACGAGATGCAGCAGTCATTTGTGGACGATAGTACCAACTTCGACAACCTGTTTAGTCGCAACCGCATCCGTCTTGATGTCTTACCGCTCCTTCGCAGCATCAATGCCGGAGCCGACATCAATATTGCGACAACCATCGAGAACCTCAACGAAGTACTCAAGGTGTACGAAGAAAGCATCGAACGTTGCAAGTCTCTTTGTTGTGAATACGCAAACGAAGGGTTATCAGACGAAAACCACACCTTATATATAAATAAGGAGCGGTTATTGTCGTGTACCTCTCCCCTATCGGTTCTCCACGAAATCTTAGCTCCTTTCGGATTCAACCGCAGTCAGGTACAACAAATTCTGCTATGCGAATCGACGGGCAAACAGTTCTATTCATCCTCCCACAGAGTTGTGTCCGACCGCAATCGGCTGATTGTCTCTCCTCTCACAGCCGAGACGTGCGACTTCAACATTCCGCTCGAATCGTTTCCCGGCATAAAGACGTCCATCATTGATGCCGATTGCTGTACCATCCAGCACCTAAGCACCCATGCCTATTTCGATGCCGACAAGGTGAAGGGGAAGCTACATGTTCGTCCTATCAAGCCAGGCGACCGTTTCCGTCCCTTTGGCATGAGTGGCAGCAAACTGGTCAGTGATTTGCTGACCGACCATAAAGTCAATCTGATTGAGCGAAGTCGTCAATTGGTGCTTTGCGATGAGCAAGATATCTTGTGGGTGATTGGCCGTAGAGCCTCAGAGACATGCAAAGTGACTCCAAGCACCCGACGAGTCCTTTGCTGTGAATGGGTGTCTATCTAGGATTCAACCTGTCGTAGTTACACATCATCAGGTCTCCGTCGTCTGCCCTGAGGTGCATCCCGTTTCCCTGACAATACTTGAACGCCTTACAATGCGTACAGATGCCTGTATGCATCCATTCGCGTTTCCGGAATGCATCGAAGCAGTTGTTCCACACATCCATGAACTCATCTCCTTCGTAGATACTTCCCTGGGCGTATTTATGACCGATGTTCGGACACCCAGTGATGTCTCCATTAATGAGCAGACTTCCGTACGACACACCTGCATGACATTCGTAGAACCCATCACGCACCTTCTGTTCATATTTGCCAAGGAATCCTTCGCAACCGTAATAAGCATCTACCACACCCTCTTTCCTCACCTTAACGATGAAGTCCATCAACTGGCGTAGCTGAAAACTGTCGAGTTGCAATTCTTTGTTGTCTGCAGCCTTTCCCTTGGGATATGACGTGTAAAGCTTCCAATGTTTCACACCCAGCTGTCGAATCAGCGCATAGAGCTGATCCAAGAAGTCAAAATTACGCTGGTACACACAGGTCGATACCTCACACTCCAGTCCCTTTTCCTCACACACCATCCGTATCGCCTCCTGCGTCTTAGCGAAACACTCCCTATCGCCACACAGCCAGTTATGTTCGTATTCCTGTCCGTCGAGCCGTATCATCACATAGCGCATTCCTGCAGCCATGAGTTGAGTCAGCAGTTCGCGGGTGAGCAGCTTCCCATTCGTACTGATGCCCCAAGGGAACCCATGCGAATAAATCTGCCTGCCACACTCTACCACATCCTTACGCATCAGGGGATCGCCACCAGTCATGACGACCATCACATCGGGCGCATTTTCCGTCTTGGCTATATTCTCGAGCACATGAATGAAGTCGTCAATCGGCATATCTGACAGGTCGGGCAACACTCGGCAGTATGTGCCGCAGTTCTTACAACTGAGGTCACATCTTGCCGTACACTCCCAATACAACCGTTCGAGCTTGTGTTCCTTCACCCTCTGCTGTTGTTTGGTCAGGTTGCACATCAATGCAAAATGCTTCTTGGGGGAGACTCCTTTCATGCCTTTTTATTTCGTATTTGTTTTTTCTGCATCTGCTTCCATTGAGCCTTCGCATACTCCTGCATATCCACCACCTCGTCCTTTTCGTCCACGATTTCAAAGCCTAGCATCGTTTCAATCACATCTTCGAGCGTCACGATACCCCGAAGGCTTCCATACTCGTCGATGATGATCGAGATGTGCTCCTTCTTCTCCAACAACTTCTCCCAGATGTTCGCTACGGGTTCATCCTCCGAGAACGACAGGATGGGTCGAGCCAGCTGCTTCAGGTGGATATTGAACTTATCCTCGGCCAGCCGTTCCAGAATATCCTTTCTGAGCACATAGCCTGTGATGTAGTCGCTGTTATCATCGTCATAGATAGGGATGCGCGAGTAGGTTGACAGTTCCTCGTCTGCGTAGAACTCCTTCAAGGTCATCGAGCTGTCAGCCATCGAAACCACCACGCTCGGAGTCATGATTTCATGAGCGGTAATCTCGTCCAGCTTCAGCAGGTTCTGTATCATCTTGTTCTCCTTCTTCTCCAGCACACCCTCTTCAGCACCAACTGTCACCATTGCCGACACCTCCTCACGGCTCACAACCTGCTGGTTGGCATTGTGGGAAATCAGGTGAGTGATACGTTCCAGACACCACACCAGTGGGAACGTCACAAACACCAGCACCCTGATCACCTTCGAAGCCGGCAAAGCCAGTTTCCTCCAGAAAGTCGACCCGATGGTCTTCGGAATGATTTCCGAACAAATCAATATCAGCAACGTAAATACACCCGATACGATACCAATCACCGTATCATGCGGATAATTCATGGTTTGCGCCATCTGCATCGCCTCCGAACCCACAAGCGAAGCACCAACCGTGTTCGCAATCGTGTTCAGTACCAATATAGCAGAGATGGGACGGTCAATTTCCAACTTATATTTCTTCAGCAATCCAGCCCCCTTCTTGTCCTGAGCCTCTAACGAAGAAATAAACGACATAGGTGTCGACATCAATGTTGCCTCGAGAATCGAGCAGATGCCCGAAATGAGCAGGGCGGCAACCATATAAATAATCATTAACTCCATATTGCCTCCTTTCGCTCTTCATGGCAATATGTTTCACACTTCATGCGCCGAGGCGCCGGATAACCATCTGAATCAGTATTCATTCTATCTATTTCAAATTATTCTTTTTTTCTCACTCCTCTTCGGATAAGTGGCAATTTACAGTTTACCTCCAAACGCCAAGTCGCCAGCATCGCCCAATCCAGGCACGATATACGCATGCTCGTTCATATCAGGATCGATAGCCGCACACCACAGGGTCACGTTCTCGGCATCGCCGAATGCCTTCTCGATGTAGTCAACACCCCTCTTCGAAGCGATGATACAACACAGATGTACCTCAGCAGGTATTCCTTTCGTACACAACGCCTTGTAGCCCAGTTCCATGCTGCCACCAGTAGCCAGCATCGGGTCGGCAACAATCAGCGTCTTGCCAGTCAGGCCGGGCGAAGCGATATATTCAATCTGTATGCCCACATCCTCACACTCCTTATCCTTATAATAACGGTAAGCCGATACGAAAGCGTTGTCAGCACGGTCGAACACCTCCAGCATACCCTGATGGAACGGCAAACCTGCACGGAAAAGCGTAGCCAGGACGATTTCGTTGTCGTGCGTCATGACGGGAGCCTCCCCCAGTGGAGTCTGCACCAGTTTCTGCGAATACGTCAACTGTTTGCTCAACTCAAACGCCATCACATGACCAACCCTCACAAGATTATGTCTGAACTTCGCACGGTCACTCTGAACATTCACATCCCTCAGTTCTGCCACAAACTGATTGAGAACCGAATTCATTTCCGCCAGATTAATGACCTTCATATCGCTCACGTTTTACTTTTCAATCTGCAAAGATACTAAATAATTTACAATCAACCAAGTTTTTTTGTACAATCTTGTCATGACTTACCCAAAAATCAGGCAAAACCCACCACTTGCAGCATCTCCACCCCATTTTTCCGCCCCCAATCGGGCAAACAATTATTTATTGACCATTGACGATTGACCATTGACCATTGACCATTGATTATTGACCATTGACGATTGACTATTGACCATTGATTTATTTGACGATTTTTCATACGCCCCCGCCCTTCGGGCTCCCCCTCTACCTTAAAGGGGGAGCTTTGGGTTATTAGCTCCTCCCCTAAGCTAGGGGAGGGGGACCATTTATGGTGGAGGAGTGTGCAATCTTATTTACGATTTGACGATTGATTATTGACGATTTTTCATACGCCCCCGCCCTTCGGGCACCCCCTCTATCTTAGAGGGGGAGCTTTTCATGGTTCCCACTCCCCTCCCTCGCAGGGAGGGGTACGGGGGGTGGGTCTGTTAGATCTTTACCCTATCCTTTGTTATGTCACCCCTACGGGGTTCTTGAACCATGTAACCATGTGACAAAGTGACAAAGTGACAAAGTGACAAAATAAAAGGGCTGCACCGAAGTGCAACCCTGTTCAAAGGTCTGCCACAAAGGGCGTGGTTAGCAGCATGACTGCAGCGCTGATGAGCCGAGCAAAGCTCCGAGTACCGTGATGATGAATCGAATGATTTCGACTACGGCTTTCTTCTTGTTTTCGTTCATACATTACTGCCTCCTTGCATTAGTCTCCATCGTCGAAGTCGTCACCACCCTGGTCAACTGGGAACACAGCTGTTACGGCCGTGTTACGGCTAGGCATAACGAATTCACCAACCATGGTTGAACTACCTGTACTTTCGCTCTGGTAGTTAATTGACTGGCCATTAACCTTGATGTCAGAAAGGTCAGCAGCGTTGGTAACCTTTACGTTCACGGTCTTGCCAGCAGCAACGTAGCTACCACTTGCAACCGGACTACCATCGACTTCAAGGCTTACTACGGCAGAGCCGTAATCGCCTGTGCGACTAGTAGTTACTTGGAAGTTGGTTGATGCCTGTTGCTCGTGGTCGCTAGATTGAGCGTCAGAACCATTTGAAACGACCTGACCTCCGTTCAAAACGAGATCCTTGCCAACAGGCCATGTAGCGAATGCCTGTGCAGATGTTGGAGTCATTCCCACGCAAGAGAATGATGCCTTTGAACGCAGCTGAATGCCGTCACCCTCGCGAGAGTTGATAGCACAAGCATACGTGTTGCTAACAGAGTTAGCCTGTGCACCCATAGCGATGACGGTAATTGCAAGATTGCCGTCTTCGTAGGCAACAACAGCAGCACGGAAATCACCACCTGCCTTTGCGCCAATCTTGGCAACTACGTTTGCAGCAGTTACTTGTTCAGCGCTGTCGTCGAGCATGGTCAAACGAACATAACCGAAGTTGTAAGCGTTAGCCTGTGCAGTTGGGAACAGAATACATGCCGTCTGGTATGCACCGATGCGAAGCCCGTTGTCTTGGCAGAATGCTGCCATGTTTGTGAGAGGAATGTGGAACTTCAGTTCCTTGTTTTCTGCGTTTACAGACACGATGGTTGGACGTACTGCGGTTGGCAGACTACCATCAGAAATCTGGTACGAACCTGCTGCGAAAACACCAGCTTTGTAGTTTGGATAACCGAAACGACCTCCGTTGATGTTTGCATCAGTTTTCAAGAGAGGCAGGTTTACAGACATGAACTTGCTGTAGCTTTCCTGACCTGTAGCGACACCTTCAAATGAATGGTCGCAGATTGCCTTCATTGCCTTGTATGCAAGACCTCCGGCAGTCATGAGGATGCGTTGACGCATCTGCATAGCTGAACGTGGATTCTTGATGCGATAAACACGGTCTTTGATGATCTGCTTACCAGCACGGACCGAGAAGGTCAAAGATTTGGTACTACCACTTTTAATACCAAAAAAGTTTTCACCCTGTGCCATATTTTTGCACTTTCTTTCAACAAATCAACCTATTTTTTGCGTAGTTTGAGGGCATTCAAAGTTGACTCGGAAGTAACTCGGAACTAACTCGGAACTAACTGCGAGTTGAAATGTCGATGCAAAGTTACAAAAAATATAATAAAATATATAATATTTTACTATATTATTTTGTAAAAGCAGCTTTGTACATATGAAAATATATCATTTTGCAAAGTCGACTTTGCAAAATATTTTGTCACTTTGTCACTTTGTCACTCCGTCACTTTTACATCCAGTCAAAACGGAAAATTTTATATATAATATATAAATATATATATTATATATAAAATTCAGCGCCCTCCACACCCTCGAGTGACAAAGTGACAAAGTGACATTTTGCATTTTTCACCGCAAAAACAGCCAGCTGAGACTTAATGCTAAACTCACGTGTTGGTGTTTACAGAAATATCGCATTTTGCAACCTATACTTGACATTTATACATATAATATTAATATTATATGTATTTTGCAAATTTTCTTACAATAAGATTTTATTATTTGTAAATATTTTCATAACTTTGCACTATCATTTGAGTTGGGACGTCCCCAACGACGATAACGAAAAGAAAAGGTATGAGAATGAGAAAAAAATTGATTTGGATGCTGGTCGCCATCCTTCTTTGCGGCTCAATTGGATTTGTCGCATATACAATAAATAAGGTGCAGACGACTGAGGAAGCGGTGGCTCGACTTCCGTTTATTCCGAAAGCACCCGACTATGCCGATTCGACGATGTGGATAACGATAGATGACGATGCAGAGGGCACAGGTGCCGATGTGTTTTATGTGGTTTCGACCTGGGAGGAGGACTGGATGACTGAGGACAGCATGGTGTGTCACTATGCTGACGTATGGAATCCAGAACATCGTGAGCACATGGCTAACGAGATGCGTCGTGCAGCTGCTTACATGTCGCCTGGCAACCGTTTCTTTGCTCCTTATTATCGCCACACAACGATGGACGCTTGGGTGACGCAGGACGAGGATACAATCTGGCAGCGTACGCGTTTGGCGATGGAGGATGTGTGCAAGGCTTTCGATTGTTTTCTGGCTCAGCACGACAGTACGCGCCCCATCATCATTGCTGGTTTCAGTCAAGGCGGAATGGGTGTTGTGGAACTGCTGAAGCATATCAGCGACGAGACATACAGCCAGCTGGCTGCTGCTTATGTGCTGGGGTATAAGGTGACTGAAGCCGACATGAACGGATGCACCCACATCCGACCCGCAAAAGGCGAGAGGGACGTGGGTGTCACCATCTGTTACAATACCGTGAAGGATGTGAAGTACACGAAGTCTATCATTGCCGGCTCAGCCATTTGCATCAATCCGGTCAACTGGTGTACAGACGATACGCCTGCTACGCTTCACGACACAATCACGATAGCAGTATCACCTGAGCATCACGTACTTGTGGCTACCGGCTATAGTGCTTCGGAATATGCGCCCTATCGCGATCTCATCAATGTAGGCGATATTCACAGCTGCGAACCTTGGCTCTATAGCGAATGTCTGCAACGGAATATGGCCGTCAGAGCTGGCGAGTGGCGCAAAGTGAAGGGTAAGAGCTAAAGAGACTTACTTCTCCCCTATTCCCTTCCAGATGCCTGCTGCGATAGCTGCTCCGACAAACGGACCTACGATGAAAATCCAAAGGTCGCTGAGTGCCTGACCTCCCTCGAATACAGCAGGAGCAATAGAACGAGCAGGATTGACACTTGTACCTGTGTAGTGGATGCCAACGAAGTGGATGAGGATGAGCGACAGACCTATTGCCAAACCTGCAAAGTTGCCTGCTCCCTTCTTCTCGTCAGTTGTTCCAAGTACCACCAAGACAAAGATGCAGGTAAGTACGATTTCGGCAATCAAACCAGTCACAACACTCACGTTTGCCTGACATGCATTTGCTCCTGTCGTTGTACCAAGAGCAGCATCAGGACTTGTAGCCACCAAAGCATAGAGGATGGCTGAACCGATGAAGGCTCCGATCACCTGGAAAATCATGTACATCACAGCATCCTTACAGCTGATACGCTTCAACATGAGGCAACCAAGGGTGATGGCTGGGTTGATGTGACAACCGCTTGTTCCACCGATAGTATAAGCCATTGCTACCACAGCAAGACCGAATGCCATTGCTGTACCGACAACAGATGCAGTGTCTGCACCACAATTCAAACTAACTGCTGTTCCGCAGCCAAGAAGTACGAGCACCATAGTGCCCACCATTTCTGCTAAGTATTTTTTCATAAGGCAATAAATAAAAAAAGGTTTATGATACGCTGCAAAGATAGTAATAATTTACCATTTAACAACTACGTTTTATCATTTTTCTTCATTTTAACAAACAAAAACTATAAAGAAACACCTTATATAAATTATTTTTTGTAACTTTGCAACCCAGAAACGGAAATAGAACATAACATTATGATAAAGATTACTTTTCCTGACGGCAGCGTTCGTGAGTACGAAGCTGGCGTAAACGGACTGCAGATTGCAGAGAGCATCAGTCAGCGTCTGGCTCAAGACGTGATTGCATGCGGAGTGAATGGTGAGACCACCGAACTGAACCGTCCTATCAATCAGGACGCAACCATCAACCTATACAAGTGGGACGATGCTGAAGGCAAGCATGCCTTCTGGCACACCAGCGCTCACCTCATGGCTGAAGCTATCGAGGAGCTGTATCCTGGTACCCAGTTCGGAATAGGTCCGGCTATCGAAAACGGATTCTACTACGACGTGATGCCACCCGAGGGTGTGAAACTGAGCGATGCTGACTTCCCAAAGATTGAGCAGAAGATGCAGGAACTGGTACAGCGCAAGGAAGCGCTCGTACGCAAGGAGATATCGAAGAAGGACGTGATGGAGTTGTTTGCCTCAAAGGGGCAAACGTACAAGAACGAGCTGATTGCCGAGTTGGAAGACGGTAAGATCACCACTTACACACAAGGCAACTATATCGACCTCTGTAAGGGACCACACTTGATGGACACCTCTCCTATCAAGGCGTTCAAACTGCTCAGTATGGCTGCTGCTTATTGGCGTGGCGACGAGAAACGTCCGATGATGACTCGTATCTACGGTATTTCGTTCCCGAAGAAGAAAATGCTCGACGAATATCTCGTTGCGCTGGAAGAGGCAAAGAAACGCGACCACCGCAAGATTGGCAAGGAGATGGAGCTGTTCATGTTCTCCGATCGTGTGGGCAAAGGTCTGCCTATGTGGCTACCAAAGGGTACCCAGGTACGCATTCGCCTGCAAGACTTCCTACGCAAGATACAGAAGCGCTACGGCTATCAGGAGGTAATCACTCCACACATCGGAGGTAAGAACCTTTATGTCACATCAGGTCACTGGGATCACTACGGAAAGGATTCGTTCCAACCTATACAGACTCCAGAGGAAGAAGAATACTTGCTGAAACCAATGAACTGTCCTCACCACTGTGAAATCTTCGCTTGGCAACCACGTTCATACAAAGATCTGCCTTTCCGCTGTGCAGAATTCGGAACTGTTTACAGATATGAACAGTCGGGCGAGCTTCACGGACTGACCCGTGTACGTTCGTTCACTCAGGACGATGCCCACATCTTCTGCCGTCCTGATCAGGTGAAGGAAGAATTCCTGCGTGTGATGGACATCATCAACATCATCTTCAAGGCACTCGATTTCAACCAATATGAGGCTCAGATAAGTCTGCGCGACCCTAACGACAAAGAGAAATACATCGGTAGCGATGAGGTTTGGGAGCAAGCAGAGCGAGCAATCATCGAGGCTTGTGAGGAGAAAGGACTGAAGACCAAGACCGAACTTGGCGAAGCTGCATTCTACGGACCTAAGCTCGACTTCATGATTAAAGACGCTCTGGGTCGCCGTTGGCAATTGGGTACCATTCAGGTGGACTACAACCTACCTGAGCGCTTCCAGTTGGAATACACAGGTAGCGACAACGAGAAGCACCGCCCAGTGATGATTCACCGTGCTCCATTCGGCAGTATGGAACGCTTTATCGCAGTACTCATCGAGCATACAGCCGGACACTTCCCATTGTGGTTAATTCCTGACCAGGTAGCCATCTTGCCTATCTCAGAGAAATACAACGACTACGCTCAGGAAGTATGTGCATTCCTCAACCAGAACGACGTTCGCGCTATCGTTGATGACCGCAACGAGAAAATCGGACGTAAGATTCGCGATAACGAGATGAAACACATCCCATATATGCTCGTTGTCGGCGAGAAAGAGGCAAACGAAAAGACCGTCAACGTGAGAAAGCAAGGCTCTCAGCAGCAATCGACAATGACGGCAGCTGCATTTGCCCAACTTATCCAAGATGAGGTAAAGAAGATGACTGAACAGTTCTAAAAACGCAAAAACAGGAATTTATATACATAAATTGCATGTAAATCTGCAAAAAATCGGGTAATAAAGTGCGTTAAGTCACAAAACTTTCGTAACTTTGTGCCCGATTTGCGTATAGCAACATCATAACGAATAAAAAAAGGACATTAAAAACGAATTAAAAACCGAAGGAACAACCACATTTAATGAAAGGTGACAATAACAAGCAGCAGTACAAAGTAAATGAACAGATACATGTACGCGAAGTCAGAATCGTAGGTGAAGGAATCGAATCGAAAGTAATTCCAACACGCGAAGCACTTCAACTCGCAGACGAAATGGGAGTGGACTTAGTGGAAATCTCCCCTACTGCACAACCTCCGGTTTGTCGACTCATCGACTACTCCAAGTTCCTCTATCAAATCAAGAAGAAGGCGAAGGAGATGAAAGCAAAACAGGTGAAGATCGACGTAAAGGAAATTCGTTTCGGTCCTCAGACAGCAGATGCCGACTATGCCTTCAAACTGAAACACGCAATAGAGTTCCTGAAGCAAGGCAATAAAGTAAAGGCATACGTGTTCTTCAAAGGACGTTCGATTGTGTTCAAGGAACAAGGAGAAGTGCTACTGCTCCGTCTGGCCAACGACCTCGAAGAAGTCGGAAAGGTAGAAAGCATGCCATCGCTCGAAGGAAAGAAGATGATCATCATGCTTGCACCCAAGAAAGCAGGTGCTCCGAAGAAAAAAGAACAGCCACGTCCAACCACTCCAACAGCAGCTCCACAACCTGTAGAGGAGACCGAAGACGAAACAGAAACAGAAGAATAAGGTGCGTAACGTCCTGGTATATACGTTGCCACTCATAGTAATAACAAATAAAAACAAGAAAAAATGCCAAAAGTAAAAACAAGTTCAGCCGCTAAAAAGCGCTTTAAGCTTACTGGAACTGGAAAAATCAAGAGACAGCATGCTTATCACAGTCACATTCTTACAAAGAAGACTAAGAAGCAGAAGAGAAACCTCGATCACTCAGCTATCGTGGAGAAAGCAAACGTAAAGCAAGTACGTGACCTACTTTGCCTCCGTTAAATCTCTTAACAGTAAGTTCATTTAAATTCACAAATTGTTTAATCGAATGATTAGCTCAAAAAGTGTAGTAACGACTACCGCTAACATTCAAAAAGGAAAAAAATTATGCCAAGATCAGTAAATCATGTTGCTTCAAGAGCAAGAAGAAAGAAGATTTTAAAGCGCGTTAAAGGTCAGTTTGGAGCACGTAAGAACGTGTGGACCGTTGCGAAAAACGCTTACGAGAAAGGACTTACCTATGCATTCGTAGGACGCCGTCGTAAGAAGAGAGAATTCCGCGCATTATGGATTCAGCGTATCAACGCAGCAGCTCGTCTCGAAGGTCTTTCTTATTCACAGCTTATGGGAGCACTCCACAAGGCTGGAATAGAAATCAACCGCAAGACTCTTGCAAATCTTGCACTCAACAACCCTGATGCATTCAAGGCAGTCGTTGAGAAAGTTAAGTAAACAAGCATTACTTAAGGATAACAAAGGAGAGCAACGAAGCTCTCCTTTTTAATTCACTAATTATTTATGTTCAAAAAACAATTCAAAATCAAAGCAGACACCATCTGTTGGCGTCAATTCACACGTCATGCTGATGCTGCGTTCCTCAGTTTAGGCAGAGAGATACGCATCGGAGTGTTGAGCGCGGCTACCCTACTCACAGCCACACCCGACTCAGCGGTTGCAAAGGTAGCGACTGCACCTGTCAGCACAGACAGCCTAAGCGAATTGTGCACAGAAGGCGAACTCGATGACATTCCGCCAATCGATGTGCTGCAAGAAGAAGTCGATACGATTGGCTTCACAGAGAGACAAATCGAACTATCGTGTACCAACATCACAGCCTCACGCATTCCGATTCCGGAAGACAAGGCAACACGAATCGTTCAAGTGATTAACACCAAAGACATCGAGGCAAGTGCGGCTCAAAGTGTGAACGACCTGCTGAAACTGGTTGCAGGAGTAGATGTCAGACAACGAGGAGGCTACGGCATCCAAACCGACATAGGAGTGAATGGAGGCAATGAGGACCAACTGACCGTGATGCTCAACGGAGTCAACATCTCCAACCCTCACACCGGACATCTGACGATGGATCTGCCAGTCGATATCAATGACATCGAGCGCATTGAAATCATCGAAGGAGGAGCGAGCAGAGTTTACGGATCGTCAGCCTTTGCAGGAGTCATCAACATCGTCACAAAGTCGGAAGCCCAAAGTCAGACGGGCATCTCGCTCACAGGCGGTTCGTACGGAACCTTCGGAGCCAACGGACACATCAACTACCTATCGGGCAACTTCCGTAACCGCATCAGCGGAGGATGGACACAAAGCGACGGAGCCTCGGACAACAGCGATTTTAAAAAAGGAAACGTGTATTGGAACGAGCAATACACAAGTGATTTACTCGATATCAAACTTCAAGCAGGATTCAGCACCAAGAAATATGGAGCCAACACCTTCTATGGAACAGGTAGCCATTCGCAATTCGAAGAGAATTCGCGCTACTTGCTCGCTGTTCAGGGCGAGACCTACGGACGCATCCATCTGATGCCTCAAATCTATTGGAACCGCACCTACGACCACTACATCTGGAAAAAGGAGAATCCTGCTGCCTACGAGAACTATCATCAATCGGATGTGTATGGTGCCAACATCAACACGTGGACTCAATGGGCACTCGGCAGAACATCTGTGGGTGTAGAATTCCGACGCGAAGAAATTCTCAGTACCAGATTGGGCGAACCTATCAACCCAAACGACATCAACAAATATCCGGGCTACAAATATAAAGACGGACGTTCGAACATCGGCATCTATCTCGAACACGATGTGCTGCTCGACCACTGGAGCTTCTCTGCCGGTGTGCTGGCCAACAAGAACAGCAGCGTAGTTGGAGGCATGAAATTCTACCCTGGTATCGACATCAGCTATAGTCCGATGAAAGGAATGCGCCTTTACACCTCGCTCAATCAAAGCCTGCGAACCCCTACCTACACAGAGTTATACTATAATGGTCCGGGACTTGAAGCCAACAACGCTTTGAAACCGGAAAAGAGTACCGATCTGTCGCTCGGATGGAGCTATGCGACCCCTTTGATGAAGGCATCGGTAAAAGGATTCTACCGCAAGGAAACCGACATGATTGACTGGGTGAAGCCGATTGGAGCGACAACTTGGACGACTGCGAATTCCGATATCGAGAGCATGGGAGTAGAGGCTCTGCTGGCATTCGACTTCAGCCAGACGCACTACTCCACCCCATTCGTTCAACGCCTGACTCTCGGCTACTGCTACAACCACCAGCATCGCATCAATGAGGAAAAGGCTGCTAATTATGCCAACCAACTCGTCTATTTGCGCAACAAACTGGTGGTAACACTCAACCATCGACTCGTCAGCCACTTGAGTGCTCAATGGGAACTGACCCTGAAGGACCGTACGGGATGGTTCGACAATGCACAGACCGGCGAAAGGCAGAACTATGGTCGGTTTGCCCAGCTCGACCTCCGACTTCAGTGGGCTTATAATAAATATAAGGTGTATGTGCAAGGCAACAATCTGACATCGAAGCACTATTACGACATCGCGAATGTTCCGCAATCGGGCTGTTGGTTCACCGCGGGAGGAATCTTCACGATTGACTTGTAAGCAATGATGATTGCACACTTTTGAACGAAAGTGCCAGTTTTTGAGTATTTTCTTGCTCACAACTGGCGCTTTTGTATTGTTTTACCCTCAGATATTTCTCCAAGTCCGAATTATTGGCTAACTTTGCAAAAGAAGAATTACGCAGATTATTCATCATTAAATAAACAATCAAGTATGAAAGCATTTGTATTTCCAGGTCAAGGAGCACAGTTCTCCGGTATGGGTAAAGATCTGTATGAGTCAAACCCTTTAGCAAAAGAGTTGTTCGACAAAGCCAATGAGATTCTTGGTTATAAAATCACAGACATTATGTTTGAGGGAACAGCTGAAGAACTGAAGCAGACAAAAGTCACTCAGCCTGCCGTATTCCTCCACTCTGTTATTTCTGCGCTCTGCATGGGCGATGCATTCAAGCCCGAGATGGTTGCAGGTCACTCTCTTGGTGAGTTCTCTGCTCTCGTAGCTGCCGAATGTCTGTCGTTCGAAGATGGCTTGAAACTTGTTTACAAGCGTGCTATGGCGATGCAGAAAGCTTGTGAGATTGCTCCAAGCACAATGGCTGCCATCATTGGTTTGCCCGACGAGAAAGTAGAAGAAGTTTGTGCGTCAATCAATAAGGAAGGACATGTTGTCGTACCTGCAAACTATAACAATCCAGGTCAGCTGGTCATTTCTGGTAATATCGAAGCCGTGAACGAAGCTTGCGAAGCTTTGAAGGAAGCTGGTGCAAAGCGTGCACTTCCCCTGCCTGTCGGTGGTGCGTTCCACTCTCCATTGATGATGCCTGCTCAGGACGAGTTGGCTGCAGCTATCGAGCAGACTGAATTCCATGCTCCTAAGTGCCCTGTATATCAGAATGTTGACGCAAAGGGGCATACCAATCCTGCCGAGATCAAGGCAAACTTGCTCAAGCAGCTCACCTCGCCTGTGAAGTGGACTTACGAAGTGCAGGCCATGATTGCCGACGGAGCTACCGATTTCACCGAGTGTGGACCAGGCAAGGCTCTGCAGGGCATGATTGCAAAGATTTCGCGCGACGTAACCGCTCACGGCATCGAGGCATAACTGAATGAAATAGAAAATAGTCAATTGTCAAATCGTTAATAAGACAATGCGTCCGATTATCTATCAGACACTTCCACGCCTCTTTGGTGCCAACAGCGCAAACAACGTACACAATGGTACCATCAGCCAGAACGGCTGTGGAAAACTCAATGACTACACGACCAAGGCCCTGAAACATATTCGGGGTCTTGGCTTTAACTATATATGGTACACAGGTCTCATTGAGCATGCCACAAAGACCAACTACTCGCGTTTCGGCATCCAGCCCGACAATCCGTCGGTCGTGAAAGGCAACGCAGGAAGCCCGTATGCCATCAAGGACTATTACGACATCGACCCCGACTTGGCGGTCGACGTGAAGCATCGCATGAAGGAGTTCGAGGCTCTGGTAGCCCGTACCCATCGTGCAGGACTGAAGATGCTCATCGACTTCGTGCCCAACCACGTGGCACGTCAGTACCGTTCCGATGCAAAGCCCGTGGGAGTGAAGGACCTTGGTGAACAGGACGACACAACCACCTTCTTCTCGACGCAGAACAACTTCTACTACCTGCCCGACCAACCGCTCGACATCAGCGACATCAACAAAGGAGGCAGCTACACAGAAATGCCGGCAAAGGTGACTGGCAACGACTGTCTGTCGGCACGCCCATGCCGCAACGACTGGTATGAGACCGTGAAACTGAACTATGGCGTCAATCCATACACTCATCAGCTCGACCCCTCAATAGCCGAAGCGTTAGAAGCCAAGACCTCGCCCTACGCTCCCGACCAGCTCTCGAAACTTCATTTCTATCCCGACACGTGGAACAAGATGCTCGACATCCTCCGTTTTTGGGCAACAAAGGGAATCGACGGATTCCGATGCGACATGGCCGAGATGGTTCCGGTAGAGTTCTGGGGATGGGCCATCCCGCAAATCAAGTCCGAGCACAAGGGCATCATCTTCGTTGCCGAAGTCTATAACCCCAACGAATATCGCAACTACATCCATCGAGGACACTTCGACTACCTCTACGACAAAGTAGGTCTGTACGACACCCTTCGACATATCATCGGAGGAGGTAGCGCATCGCTCATCACCCAATGCTGGCAGTCGGTCGACGACATCCAGCAGCACATGCTCAACTTCCTCGAGAACCACGACGAGCAGCGTATCGCGTCAAAGTTTTTTGCGGGTGAACCACAAAAGGCCTTCCCTGCCCTACTCGTCTCTGCCCTCATGCGCACCAACCCATTCATGGTGTACCAAGGACAGATGCTCGGAGTGGACGGAATGGAAAACGCAGGATTCAGCGGTAGCGACGGACGTACCACCATCTTCGACTATTGGACCCTCGACCAGTTCCGTCGCTGGCGAAACAACGGGCTGTTCGACAACAACAAACTCACCCAGCCCGAGAAAGCCGTCATCAGCTATTACACGAAGGTGCTCACCCTATGCAACACCGAGCAAGCCATCAGCGACGGCCTGTTCTACGACCTCATGTACGCCAACTACGAGAATCAGCAGATGGACACCAACCGCCTCTTTGCATTCATCCGCAAAGCAGGCGACGAAACCATCCTCGTCGTAGCCAACTTCGCGTCCGAACCCATGAATGCCTTGGTGCGCATACCGGCACACGCCATCGAGTTCCTCAACATGCGACAAGGCGCACGATTCGCTACCGAACTCCTCACAGGAGCCACACGCACCATCGACATCTATCCCGATCATTCTATCGACATCACAGCTCCAGCCCATGGCGGAATCGTCCTGAAGTTCTGAATCTTATAATACATGACATAAATGAGAAAGGAGAGCCTCTGCCCTCCTTTCTTATTATACCCTGCCATTATTGCCAAATAACCACGGGTTATTGACGAATAACAGACCTTGATTTATTGACCACGGATTTACCGGATAATACGGATTACTAGAAAAAAACATTAATAACAAGGGACACGGGTAATATTTGTTTTTGATGTTTTCCCTTATCGTGCAGACGAAAATCACGGCAAATAGCATCAACTAAGTGTGACAATTGACCCTTATTACCCCCACTTTCTGCAACCAAATTGGCCATTTGCCACATG
>CACZXN010000004.1 GCA_902785075.1 uncultured Bacteroidales bacterium
CGTTATATCTGAATTGACGTATCTTGCTTGACATCCCTAAACCCTTTAACGGAAATAGGGACGCTGCCTTGTTGCTGTTTGCAGTATGTCAAAGATCTCTTCTTTTCGCTTGCCTACCGGATTTTTTTCCGAAAGCGAGTGCAAAGGTACGACATTTCCGCGAACTGGCAAAATAATTTACGAACTTTTTTCAATAAAACTTCAACTTTTTTCAGGCAACACCCCTACACGCACCTGAAACGGGGGTAGCAGAGAGCACACAGAAAGGGCGCTTTGTGCAAACGCCCCCTTTCCAACCTCCCCGAGGTGAGGAGAAAGAAGGGGGTTAAAATGGAAGTTTATAAGGAGTTAGAAGTTAGGAGATTTAAAAGAAGTGATGATTTTTAGGAGAAAATTCGATTAAGTGAGTACAATAAAAGCTTGTTTATATTGTTGAGCGTGAGAATTTTATGTAAAATATTTGGAATTTGGCAAAAAATTTCGTATCTTTGTACCCTGTAAAGTTAAATCTAAGAAAGGAGAAAAATATATGCCACGTAAAACAGACGGAATGCCATTTGAGATTTATACACGTCCTACCAATGGAGAGGACGGAAAACCATTACTCTATGTGCGTCCTGTAGCACCTTATAAGCGGACAATGAAGGATGTAGAGAACTATAGCGGCTATCGCGGAATCAATAAAGGAACGGTTGACATTGCCTTCGAAACCTTCATAGAAGTATGTAGCGAATGGTTGGCTGAGGGTTATCGAGTGGAGACTCCTATCGGCACCTTCGCTCCCAAGATTAAATTGGAAGGCGAGTTTACTGACCCTGCAAAGGTGAAAGGCAAGAATGTGAAGTTTGTCGGCATTGAGCTGACACCCTCGAAGCGTTTTGTCAAAGCTGTGGAACGCCAGCAAAAAGGCTTTTATAAAAAGGAGTCGAATGTAGGTTCTACACAGATGCACGACGAGGCTTTCATGGCTAACGCCCTGCAACGTTCCATGAGTCCTGGCTTCACCACCATCCAGGTGTTCATGAGACATGCTCGTCTGAAATACCATTCTGCCCAGCGATACCTCAACGGACTATGCTCAGGAGAGCATCCTTCGCTTAGAAAAGTAAAGTTCGGAACTACCTATCATTACTTCCCCATGCAGAAGTAGTTCTGTTGATGGTAGTCTTTTGGCGGCCGCTGCAAAATATTCGCACGCCCGCCGCAAGATATTGCCCCGCCCGCTGCAAGATATTCGCACGGGCGGGGCAAACTTGTTACATGCCGTATCTCTCCCTTTTCTCCCCCGTTGTTTTCCCTGTTCTACCCTAGGGTTTTTCCCTTTTGCCCCTAGGTGCTTCTTTGAGGCACGAGAGATGGTCGCCTGATACTCGTTCTTATATTCTTGGTGTCTGGCACATCTTTATAATGCGTGCTATGACGAAGATGATTAATCCATAGCAAGGAGAGATGAGCATACATTTGATTCCGCCACAAACGCCAAGCGGCATCTATCGCATCCAACCTTCTACACGATACACTTTCTCTAATAGTTTTTTCTCGTCTCCAGTCTTTGCGTCCTTGAACCACACTTCAATGCGGGCTGCATAGTAATCGTGAAAGACACCTTCGTAGATGGTGAATTCCTGTTTGTCTACCAACTTCGAGAACGTAGATGTGCCATTGATTTTCACTTTACTGGCTTTCTTCAGTTGATAATCAGAGAGCGGAATATCCTCTGTAACTTCAAAGCATTTAAGATAGATTTCGCCAGCAGGTAGCGGGCCATAATAGAAATCATAGTAATAGATTCCCCCTTGAAAGCCATTCCAAATTTGTAAGTAGGAATCAGGATTATGCACGTCAGCCACATTTACCGAATCAGGAGCTGGAGAAAGTATCTCCGAAATTGAGTCGCAAACATATTCAGTCCGATGCGGCAGGTTGTACTCCAAATCTGCAGGGATGGGATGATCCTTTCCGAATGTACTCGTGTCTGGTGCGAACATGGCTGCTAAAATCGCAAAGAAGAGAGCTCCCCCTGATAGAACGGCAATCACGACGGATGCCACAAAAGAGGCGATGCATCTCCACCATCTTTTGTTGACGAGCAATACAATCCATGAAACAGGAAGGGTAATAAGTGTGATGAGCAACAAAATGCCGACAGAGTCTTCTATGACTGCTGGCAGACTATTCATGTTGATCATGAGTATCAGTGCAAAAGCAAACAAAGCATACAAAATGGGAAACACGTACCAGAACTTGATAATAACGTCTTTCAATGCCGTAAAAAATGATTTCCGTTCCATACTTTCTTCTTTTTTAAGGATTCATAATTTATAACGTATGAATTGCAACAATATTGTGGGAGCATCCACGCTGCATATTAATCTTAATATTCTTTAACTGACTACTAATGAACAGAATAACCTCGCACTATCATCTCTGACGGTGCGAGGATGGGAAAAAAACTCTTTATGTATTAACTAATGACAGCTGATTAGTATTCTTTTGCAGTTGTGGCAGGTCTCTGGATTAAGGGCTATAGTGTATTCAATTCTCTTTTCGAATGATGACATTAACCAATGATTCGCCCTCGACTTTTCTTTTCAGCACAAGACACTCAGAAACGGAGAGTCGTAAATCTTGATGGTCGCGGCATATCAGAAGGGTATCTTTATCTATCCAGTGTAGAGTCCAGTTGAGATATACGATCGTAGCTCCTTTCCCTTGTTCAAAATATGGTTCCCATGTGACAAGCTTGGTTTTGCAGTCGGAATCCAACTTGTACATATATACCATCGAATCTTCTGACTTCATTGTGTACATATGTTGCGGAGTGAATGCATAAAAGACTCGCCGATTTCTAATGTAGGGGAAAATGTAATCGGTGCATAGTCCTTTCATGATAGAGTCTATTTTAGCTTCCGAAGGATTTAGCACACGCCCTTCTACTTCCCACGTTCCATAAAGTGGATGGTCGGCATCGTATGGAATCTTACCGTCACACACATCACACACCTCCTTCGCCAGTGGGGTTACGCCGCGTTTGTCATATGTCCATACTCCAACATTAAAGTCGCCTTTGTCATACGTCCATGCAGTATATTTGCTGTCAATATAACAAGTTTCGCTGAATCCAGTTTCAGAGCAATCAAACAATACCCACTTAGGTTTATAAAAGTCATAGTATGAATGAGAATTCTGTATTCTTATCTGTTTGCGTTGGATGTCCTCTAACTTCTGGCCATTAATAGTGAGATTAAAGTCGCTGATATCAACATTCCAGTTGATTGTGTCAGTACATAGTCTGTACCGTTCTATATAACTTTTCCACTGTCTGGTTTTCTCATCAAAGTTGGTTGAGTCTCTCGTTTCCCTGATGCGGCAAAGCTCGCCACCTGCCACATATCTGTACAGACCCCTAGGTTCTATCTTCGGTTTGTCCTTGTAGGTCGATGTGGAAGTAAGCAGTTTGATGAGAGGTGTGTTACTTGCTGTCTTTTCCCAGATTTCATATCCATCGTATAAACAATCACTTCTGTCGTCTATAATGAGTATATGTTTAACTTTGACAATCATTCTGTCATCACTAATTCTATAGAACACGTATTTCACAGGTTGTGTATTATCGTTCGTCAGCAACTGTACAGTAACCGTCTGCCTGTTCTCATCGCTGACTTTATACTCTTGTAGATACCCATAGCTGCCGGGATGTTCCTGTTTTAGCATAGCATCGGTATATGCTGTGAAGAGATACTGATCATCAATGATGGCATATTTGTCCCAGTAATGCACATAATCGTTTTCGCCCAAATCCAATTTGCCGCTCTTCAGCCACTCATCTACAACCTTACTGCCTGACATCTTGATGGCACCAACGACTTTCCATCTGCCTTGCAGTCCGTCCTTCTTCCCTTTGGTTTTAGTGCTGTACAGCATATCGAAAATCTTTTTTCCTGAGGAGGAAAAGCTGTTTGACTTGTACTCCTCTGTGCACCATCCATTTTCAGGAAAGACACGATGGCCTCGCGATGTGCTCCACCATTTCAGGGAAAATCCTTTCTTATCCGAGTTGAAAATGCGGGTCATTGTAGGAGTGGTTACATCAGGCTCCTCGCCTGTATAGTTGAACACCATGTGGTCGTTGTCACCTAACTCAAAGTATGGGCGATTTGTCCTTTCGCCATGTATATTGATTGAATTATCTTCTATAACGCTCAGCATCCACGTCATGGTGTCTGTACAAATCTTGTATTGGTCGAGCATAGCAGCTTCAGTACCGTACTTTCCTGTGATACTTACCATGTGGTAAATACCTCTGGGATTTGACTTCTGAGCCTGTAATTCTACAGCACTCAGTAAGATTGCAAGGGTGATAATTGTTCTTAACATAATCTTTTATTTCATTTTTTACTGATTATTATATTTTCCTAAAGGGCAAGACGGAAGCCAGTGAGTTCGGATATGGACGTGGGTTTTCTTCCGATGCGGTGTTCTACACGGCAGTCCATTTGTTGGTCGTTCCAAGCACCTCCACGTACAATGTGAGTAGTGCCTGAAGACGGACCCGTTGGGTTGTTGATTGGTGAGGAAGCATAATAGCTACCATCAACCCAGTCCTGACACCACTCCCACACATTTCCACTCATATCATACAGACCCAACTCATTCGGAGCCTTCGTAGCAACCACATATTACTCTGGTTACCACCACGAGCCGCATACTCCCACTCAGCCTCGGTAGGAAGACGGAAGTGCTGACCTGTGAGCTGATTCAACTTCATAATGAAAGTCTGGCAATCGTCCCAACTCACATTCTCTACAGGGAACTTCAAGCCCTTATAGTTGCTTGGATTGCTACCCATCACGGCTTCCCAAAGTTCCTGAGTCACCTCGGTCTGACAAATGGAGAAGCTTGTCAGTTTAACTTCATGAACAGGCTTCTCAAAATCATACCTGCCTCCTCCCATCTTGAAAGAGCCTCCCTCAACCGACACCATCGAGAAATCCACACCATTCACATGATAGATCTTCCCTTTTATGACGATAGCTGGCTGACGGTTTATATCTGCTTCTTCCAAGGTTTCCATCACAATCTTCATTGGCTCGTTGGTCAGCTGCAATACCTGGGCATTATATCTATCGCAGACAATCTGCATGGAGCGTACAGGAATTGAGTGTGGTGCTCTTAGCGCAAAATGACCGTTGTTATCAGGATGCGTTATTCCTATGATTCCATCGTTTTCGTCACGTGCATAGATCCGTGCATCTATCAACGGTTTCCCTTTTGTATCTGTCACTGTACCAGTTGCAACAACTGGAGGAGCGGTTCGTCCGGCTTCTGGCCTCAGGACAATCTTTGGCATTGGATTTGTTGCCTTGATTTCATAAGGTTCGAAATTAGTTGCACGAAATCCTTGGCTTACCAAACCAATCCTCAGAATATGAGCAGGGTCATGAATCCTGTAGGAGAAATGACCATTGATATCAGCTTCAGTAACAGGTTCACCATACACCCATATAACTCTCCCGTCATCACCAAGTTCCACGATATATGCCCCCTGTATAGGCACATCATTCTCGTCAACCACAATGCCGGTTATCATATCTCCAGGTTTGATGCTTGTAGTATTTTCTACTTCTGGCATATCATCTGTTGGATCTTCAATTGGTTGATCCTCAATAGAGGAAGGTGCATCTGCCCCCTCTCCATTAAAAAGTGAAAGCTGAATGTCCTCCTTTAACGAGGAAATAGAAGGTACACTTTCGCTGACTGCATTTGCTTTTTCCGTGAACTCAGGCGTGGCGAATGCCGCAAGGGCTATTGCAGCCACAGGGAGCAGGTACACGGCTTTTGTACAGCTCCAACGATTTGATTTACGTTTCATCATCATCCTGATTCTTTTTGTCAGCAAACTATGGTTGAAACCATTGGCAAAAGCGTAGGAACTGGTACCGATGGCCTTTCGAATTAATAAGCTTTGATAGTTCTGAAGGGTGACTCCGTGACTTAACACATTGGCATCTGCCTCGTACTCGTGGACTTCACGCAGGGAATAGTCGAGCATCCAGATGCAGGGATTGAACCACTGAAGCACCTCAACAAAGGATACAAAGAGGTTGTCCCACGAATGGTGAAGGCGGATGTGTGCACGCTCGTGCTGCATCACTGAGGGGTTATTCTTGAAGTCTTCATCAGTAATTACAACCATATTCATCCAACTGAATGGGCATACTTCGTCGAAGTGGGCATACACCTGTATGCCGTCAATCGTATCTTTCCAGAGGCAATTGGAGGGAATGTAACGATACAAGCGAACGAGTTGGAAAGTCTTCCAAGCAATGCATACCACCACACCTATTATATATATAAGGATAAGGATGGAGGGCCAGATTGGAACCACCGCCTCTGGCTCCTCAACGCTTGCCTCAAGTCCTACCTCAGGAGAAGAAACTTCAGATGGGATGGAATAGAAGACTTCTTCTATCTCTTCACTTATGCCAACGATGGGGAAAGTTGTCTCTATCATACGCTCTGAATCCCCCTTCAAAGGAGATAGAGGGATATTTATAAGCGGCAGCACAAGCGAAAAGGCTACGATGCTGAGCAACAGCACACGATTGAACGCATGAAAGGTGTCCCGACGCATCAACAACGTATAGGGCAAGTACAGCAGCACCAGACAGATGGCGGACTTGATGGCATATATGGTGAAGGCACCTAACATAGGGGTTAAGGGTTAAAGGTTAATTCTGGTTCAGGGTTAAAGGTTGATGATGATTGGAAATCGAAAGTGCAAGGTTGGCTATTTCTTCCAGTTCTTCTTTGCTCAACTGTTCCTCCTGCAGGAAGAAACTGACAAACGAGGAAACACTTCCGCCAAAGAACTTTGCTTTCACATCGCTTACTGATTGAGAGATATACTCGGCTTTCGATATCAAAGGGAAATACAAGTGTTGTTTGCCATTCCCTTTCTTGTGTCCTACAAAACCCTTCATTGCCAACAAGCGAATGACTGTGGATATCGTAGTATAGGCTGGTTGTGGCTCTGGATAGCATTTAACAACCTCATGCACATCCAGGGCCTTCCCACTCTTCCATAGAATCTCCATCACTTGGAGTTCTGCCCTTGTTAGCGTTAATGCGTTTTCTTTCTTCATTTTGTTGGTTGTTTTAACTTTCGATGGCAAAGTTAAGTTGGTTTTGAATACAAGCCAAACAATTAGAAAACTATTTTCCACAAAACCCCGATATTTAACATCTATTAATAGTTATACAAGTAATGAAAGGCCGAATGATAGAGATAAGGCATTGTAAAGAAAAAAGTAAAGTAAGAAGAAAAATGCTCTATCTTTTGGTCAAATGGCAAAATCTACTTATCTTTGCACCACGAAACAAGATTATTACCAATATGACTACTCTACAAATACTTACATGGACTACCCTTTTGAGCCTGTCAACAATGGCAAAGGGGCAAACAAGCCAACAGCTTTTCGATGCGGGTTGGCAATTCACTCATACAGTCAACGGACAAACTTCTGCCAGCAAAACGGTTGACCTACCTCATGACTGGGACATCTATGAGGGCCCCAACCCTCAGACAGGTGCCACGGGAACTGGTGGAGGATGGTATCCTGGTGGCGAAGGGGAGTATAGGAAAGTGTTTGAGACCGAAGGCTCAAAATTAGAAGGGAAGTTAGTAAAACTGCACTTCGAAGGTGTGTACCAAAAGGCAATGGTCTTTATCAATGGTCAAAAGGCTGGACAACATGAATATGGCTACACGCCATTTACGGTGGACATCACTCCTTATCTGTTCAAGGACAAACGACAGAACGAGGTGGTGGTGAAGGTGAATAACTCCGAACAGCCTAACTGTAGGTGGTATAGCGGCTCGGGCATCTATCGACATGTATGGCTACAGACGATGCCAGCACTACATATAGCTGAGAACGGAGTGTTTATCACTACCACTGATGTGTCGAGAGGGAATGCGACTGTGACAGCTGAGGTGTGTATCACAAACGAGTCGGGCAGCAATAGGAACGTTATGGTAGTGGTTAGTGGCAGCCAATTGACGGTCAACGTACCTGCCAAACAGACAAAGACGGTGAAGACCAGTTTCGAGGTGAGGAATCCGCAGTTGTGGTCGCCCGATAAACCTTACCTCTACACCACCAAGGTGGAACTGAAGGAATCGGGAACGACCATTGATACACAGAGCGTGAAGTATGGCATCCGTACCATCTCGTTCGATGCAGAAAAAGGGTTTATGCTAAATAACAACCCGATGACAATCAACGGAGCATGTGTGCATCATGATGACGGAGCGTTGGGAGCAATGGCTTTTGATGCAGCAGAAATACGCAAGGTTAGGCAGATGAAGGAAGCCGGATTCAACCTCATCCGTACGAGCCACAACCCAACAACTCGTGCGTTCCTCGATGCCTGCGACTCCATCGGTATGTTGGTGATTGACGAAGCTTTCGACGGTTGGCGTTCGGAGAAGACCAAATATGACTACTCCACCCTATTCGATTCGCACAATCGCGAAGATGTCCAAGCAATGGTGAATCGTGACAAAAACCACCCCTGCATTATCTGTTGGAGCATTGGCAACGAGGTCATCGAGCGCAAGGACCTCCGCGTAGTCACAACAGCCCGACTGCTAAAGAAAGCCATCTTAGAGATTGACAACACACGCCCTGTGACAGAAGCACTCTGTGCATGGGACAACGACTGGGAGATTTACGATCCGCATGCTGAGGTGCTCGACATAGTAGGTTATAACTATATGATTCACAAACACGCCTCGGATCATCAGCGCGACCCAAAGCGTGTGATGTGGCAGACGGAGAGTTATCCACGTGATGCCTTCAAGAACTGGGCATTGGTACAGGACTATCCATACATCATAGGCGACATCGTGTGGACAGGGCTCGACTATCTGGGCGAATCGGGCATCGGTCGCTATTACTATGAAGGTGAACGTCAGGGCGAGCACTATGTAAGCGGAGGACAACCCGACTGGCATGGAGCCTACTGTGGTGATGTTGACATCACAGGATGGCGAAAGCCTATCAGTCACTACAGGGAGATGCTTTGGGCAAAACATAAAGCACCACTTTACATGGCAGTGAGGGAACCTGACGGCTATCACGGTAAAATACGAGAAACGGCATGGAGCGTGTGGCCCATGTGGGAATCGTGGACATGGAACGGTTGGGAAGGCAAACCTATAGATGTTGAAGTCTACACAAAGGCTTCGGAGGTAAAATTATATTTGAACGACAAACTCCTCGACACGAAAAGAGTCAGTCGCGATACGCAATTCAAAGCCGTGTTTTCTGTGCCATACGAAGCAGGTACGCTACGTGCTGAAGCCGATGGAGAAAGCATCACCCTCCATACTGCAGGAACACCAGCTAAGATACGTCTGACTGCAGATAAAACGGTGATGAAGGCAGACGGGCAAGATTTGTCGTTTATCATCATCGAAGTAATTGACAAAGCAGGAAACGTGTGTCCAGAAGCTGCTATTGCATGCGAGGTCGGCGTGAACGGACAAGGCAGCCTGTTGTCGGCAGCAAGTGCAGATCTCAAGGATCGTGAACCCTATACCTCACCACATGTCACGACATGGAAAGGGCGAGCACTCATCGTGGTACGCAGTTCAAAGAAAAAGGGGAAAATTAACGTCAGCGTAAAAAGCAGTCTTCCTACAGCCACGATTAGTTGCAACAGCAAATAAGGAGCGAAGAAAATATAATTAAGGTGTGAGACGATGGACGTGGCAAAGCAAGAGATTGCCCTCCCCATCACGAAGATGCATGCCGTTTCCTTGACAATAGCGGAAAAGATTGCAATCATGGCACTCGCCCGTCCGCATCCACTCACGATTGCGATAGGGTTGAAAACGGTGTTCCCACACATCCATGAAATCATCCTGATAGATGTTGCCTTGATGGTAGTCGCTACGGATGCTGGTGCAAGCAGAGATGGAACCATCGACCAAGACAGAACCTATTGTCACGCCTGCCTGGCAAGTAAAGAGGTGGTCGCGCACTTCGCCTTCGTAGTTTCCCAAAAAGCCTTCACAGCCATACTCTACATGGATTTGTTGTTCTTTGCGTACTTCGCGGATGAAGTCGAACACTCCTTGGAACTCTTCATTTGTCAGCTGCATCATCGGGTCAGACGCAGCACGTCCAACAGGAAATACTGTGAAAAGACGCCATCGACGGACACCTTTGCTGATAAGATATTGACGAATGTCAGGCAATTGAGAATAGTTGCGTCGAGTGACACAAGTGACGACATCAGACATCAATTGTGGAACCTTTGCCAACATGGTCAGCGCCTGATCGACTCGCTGAAAGCTATGAGGATTTCCGCGCATCCAGTTGTGGTTGTCTTCCAATCCATCAAGACTGATGGTGACCGACCCCATCCCCGCCTTCAACAGGCTGACGAAGCGATCGCGTGTAAGAAACAATCCGTTTGTCACCATACCCCACGGGAAACCCTTGGCATGGATTTCAGCACAACATGTTTCGAGGTCATCACGCATAAGCGGTTCACCTCCGGAAATGATTACAAATACTTGATGAGGGTCAGTCTTAGCTGCAATAGAATCAAGCACTCTCAAGAAATCCCCCATAGGCATATCAACCTGTTCGGATTTCTGAGTACAGTCACTTCCACAATGGCGACAATGAAGGTTGCAACGGAGCGTACACTCCCAAAACAACTGTTGCAGGGGATGTTCCTGCAACATGTTCTGTTCGTGCTTACGCCATAATTCAAGCGCAAACTTTTTTTTCAAAGAAAGTGGCGTCACTTTCATTTTCCATCCATTAAACAGATTTCATTACTTTGGTTTCTGGGTACTGTTCTCAGAAACAACATCGGTCGGGTTTTCGTCAAGGCTATCTACCACCAAGGAATCGACATCCTCATAATCTACTGCGCCATACTGAGGTGCTGGGCCATAGCAAGCCATGAACAAGAACGATGCCGAACCGATACCAAGGAATGTGAGCACTTGCAAAATGGTTTTATTCACCAATCGATTACACTTCTTTGCCATAAAAAGGATTAAATTATTATGCACTGCAAAGATAGGAAAAAAAACTGAGAGTTGAGAGCTGACTATTGAGAGATTGACAAAAAACAGTTTTTTTAATCATCACAAAACCGATTTGCCACTTTCAACGTTCATTTTTTTGATAGATACGAACATAGTCAATCTCGTAGCGCATTGGGAAAGCAGAGTCGTCAATGGTTCCACCATTATCGCCTCCCAGTGCGAGATTGAGCAAGATGTAATGAGGTTGGTGGAAGGGATTGGTTCCACGCCCAATTTGACGGTTTATCGTGACACTTAAATCGATTGTATTCAGCAGTTCGTCATCAAGATAGAGTTTGATGAACTGCTCATCCCAATCCATACGCCACACATGGAACTGATCCGCCCAATTAGGGTCGCGTTGGGTGAAGCGTGAGTAAGGTATTCGCTTACTGTTCCATACAGCATTCCAACGCTGATCACCACCCCATGCTGCATTTGCAAGGATATGAGGCACTCCATTGATACGATAATACTCCATCACATCAACCTCTCCACACGAAGGCCATTCCATACTCGTACCCAAAGTCCAAATGGCAGGCCATGAGCCACCTGCAACAGGAATTTTGGCACGAACTTCAAGACGTCCATAGAGGAAAGTACGCTTCCGAGCTGTTGTGACACACGAAGAGGTATAGTCGATATACTGACGGGCACGCCCCCAGTTGGAACTTCCTGGCTGATAGGTTGGATTGTCGCGATGTTCTCTTCGTGCTTCAATAATCAACATGCCATCTTTTTGATAAGCATTATCAGCCTGATACCACTGAGCTTCGTGATTGCGAACAAAGCCCACTTCGTAGTTCCAAGTCGACTCATCGGGACGACCTTCAGTATTGAACTCATCGCTCCAAACTAACTGCCAAGAATCTTGTGCAGAAACATGAAGGATAGACAGTATTGTCAGCAATAGGGTCAAAATGTGTTTCATGGGATAAAAAGAATTATGTATGTGACAATGGAGACTTGAACAGGTATTGCCCTTTATTCTTGGTGAACACACCCCATTCGATGGCATGCACAGGGCATTGGTGGTAGCAATGCAAACACTGTACACAAGTATTGCTCCATTCCGGTTGATTGTTGTGATTCAACTGAATATTCTGATATGGGCACGCATGAACACATTTGCCACATCCGATGCATGCACCATTGGTCTTGAAATACTTTGCACTAACAAGAAAACGATTGAAAAACGGACGGATAATGCGACTCTTGACCCACGCAAATCCACCTGGAATGGTATCAAAGCCACCACGTTTGTCTAACACATCATCGACAATCTGATTCATGCGAGTGATGGCACTTATCAGTTTCTGCTGTTCCTTCTCTTTCGGATCAACATCAAAACCAGGAAGACACACATAGGACTCTGGCATCTGTACAGCATATCCCAAATTGCATGACCACCCTTTTTGTTCCACATCGTCGCAGAAAATCTCTGCCGTCAATCCAGTATCGTCCCCACATGTGGTAACGAAATACAGATAATCTACATTGTCGATCTTTACCTGCTCAATGAATCGCTCCACAAACGGAGGAACTCCCCATCCATAGCAAGGAAATACAAAGCCAAGACGTTCACCATCTTTCAGGACATAATGCATGTCACCCCCTATTTCGTCGGGGATGAAACGAAGCCTGTCATTCAGTTCTTGTGCAAGAAACTCTGCTACCCAACGTGTATTGCCTGTTCCAGAGAAATAGAATAACATCTATTAATGATTTGACTATTTAACAAAATAAGTTTTTCTATAGCCACTGACGCTTGCGGAAGTACCACCATCCAATAACCGTAATAATGACGGAGATGATAATGGCCACGAGGAATCCCCAGTTACTTTGCTCCATACCGTTGACGAGATTCATACCGAATAAGCTTGCCACCAAAGTCGGCAACATGATAATCATGTTAAGGCTAGTAAGCAGACGCATCACTCGGTTCATGTTGTTATTGATGAGGTTTGCATACGTATCCATGGTAGAGTCAAGGATGTTGGCATAGATAGCGGTCATCTCTCTTGCCTGTTGCATCTCGATGTTGACATCTTCAATCAGTTCTGCATCAAGGTCATCGACTGGCAAACGGAACTTCAGTTTACTCAACAATGTTTCATTACCCCGAATAGATGTCGCAAAATAAGTCAAGCTATCTTGCAAACGTGATAAACTCGTCAAATCTTTATTATCGATATTGTGATCGAGATTACGCTTAGCCTTTTCAATCAAACCATTCACCTGCTTCAGGTATTTCAAGTACCATACACTCGCACTGAGGAAGAGACGAAACACAAGGTCGGTTGCATCGATGAATCCCTCTCCCCTACGTTGCTGATGGTTGATAAAGTCCACCATCATTTTAGTTTCCTGATTGCAGACCGTGATGATTTTGTCGTCTTTAATCAAGACACCCAAAGGAATGGTTGTGTAAGGGCTACGACTTGCAATATTCTTAAGATGTGGAATACGAAGGATAATCATCAACCAACGCTCGTCATAATCATAACGAGAGCGCTCATCAGTATCGGAGATGTCTTCCAGAAAATAATCCGGTATCTTTAACTCGTCAACTAAATATTTCACATCGTCTTCAACAGGGCAAGTAACCTGAATCCAGCATCCAGACTCCCATTGATCCAGATGCTTAATGCCCTTATTAAAATTCCAATAAGTACGCATAAGTTTAAACTCTTTAAAAATTGAACTATACCTTTTGCCTCAAGACAATTGGCTGTTACTATTAAGGTCGATAGAGTCTAAACTTACTATTCTTCTGCTCAGACCCTATCCTGCGTTACTAAATAATCCGCCGGATAACTGTCGTCCATATAAAATAATTTGTTCGTTTCGAGTGCAAAGGTAAGGAAAATTTGAGAATTGGAGAATTAAAAAAATGAAAAAATGCAAATTATTGCCGATAAACGAATGAAAAATACTATATTTGCAGTTCGTTAGCGAAAGGGAGTAGCATTCATGGGCAAAATATTTGCAATAGTTAATCAGAATGGTGGTGTCGGGAAGACAACTACCACATCCTATTTGGCCAAAGCTTTTACAGCAAAGCAGAAGAAGGTGCTGATCATCGACCTAGACCCATTGTCAAGTTTGAGTTCGAATTACGACTTCTCTTCGTTAGGAACCAAGTCTCTTACCGAATGCATGGAAGGAAGAGCGACCTTGAATGAGTGTATCTTCGCAGTGGAGGAGAACCAATTATTCATGGCTTTAGGTGGGAAATGTCTTATTGGTTTTGAGATTGCGGCCATCTACAGTCCTAATAGAGAAAAGGTGTTATCAACATTACTATCAAGCATAAAAGGCAATTATGACTATATCCTGATAGATACTCCATCGTCTTTAGGGCTACTATCCATGAATGCGCTGACTGCTGCAGATGAAGTTATCATTCCCCTCAGATGCGACGTGAGAATTTTTGAAGGAATGGCTGAACTGCTACGAACCATCAACGACGTGAACAATACACTGAACCCTCAATTAACTATCGCAGGATTTCTTGTAACCCATGTCAACAGAGAACTGAGGTCCACCCCTGTAAACTTAAAGGAAATACATACTTGTTACGGCAATAAAGTGTTTCAAACACTGATTCCCAACAATGAAGACCTATTGGTCTATTATAAACAATTTGCAACAGAGTTATCCGCATGATCAGAACGATTTTACATATGGTCAGAAAGCCATTTATGTCAGGAGCCACCCATCTTATCGTGTTCTTGGCAATGATGTGTGTATCGCTCACGTCTGTTGCTCAAGATACCATTAACACTCAAATACCACTCGCTCAACTTAGACGTAACAGGTTGGCTGTTACAATCACTGATACCCTTACGGGCGACAGCACCATTCGCACCACACAACTGGTGCTTCCTTCCGAGAAAGCAATCCACCAGCTTATTAACGAGAAGAGATTTATTCCCGACCCAAAGAAAGCTTTATGGTTAGCAATCGCTATTCCTGGAGGCGGACAGATTTACAATCGGAAATACTGGAAGCTTCCATTGATTTATGGAGGATTCTTAGGATGTATTTATGCGTTGAATTGGAATAACACAATGTATCACGACTATTCACAAGCCTATATCGACATCACAGATGATGATCCGTTGACCAAAAGCTACGAGAACTTCATCCCACAAGGCTATGATGTCAGTCGCAACCTAACACGCATTCAAGATTTGTTCCGGCGTAAAAAGAACTACTATCGTCGCTATCGCGACTTAAGCATGTTTATCATGATTGGCGTCTACGCCCTGTCAATCATCGATGCCTATGTTGATGCGGAATTATCCAGCTTCGACATTAGCAAGAACCTATCTATGAAAGTCCGTCCATCATTCATCCACGACAAGAATACCACCGTGTGGAACAAAACATTGACTCCCCATTCTTATGGAGTTGAGTGCAGTATTAATTTTTAACCAACGATAGCTATGGAAGAAGAGAAATCATTAAACATCGAAGAAGAAAAGATGGTGGACGAAGCGTTCCAACATTTAGTGGATTCTTACTTGAACACCAAGCATCGTAAGAAAGTGGAGTTGATTACGAAGGCATTCAACTTTGCTCGTCATGCACATCAGGGAGGAAGGCGTCTTTCCGGTGAGCCATATATAATGCATCCTATTGCTGTAGCCCAGATTGTATGTTCAGAAATCGGATTAGGTTCTACATCAATCTGCTCAGCCTTACTTCACGACGTAGTTGAGGACACAGACTATACAGTAGATGACATAGAAAACATCTTTGGTCCTAAAATAGCTCAAATCGTAGATGGGTTAACAAAAATCTCAGGTGGCATTTTCGGAGAGAGAGCTTCTGCTCAGGCAGAGAACTTCAAAAAGTTGTTGCTAACGATGAATGACGACATACGTGTCATCTTGATAAAAATGGCAGACAGACTCCATAATATGCGTACATTAGGAGCACAGCCTGCCAACAAACGCTATAAGATATCAGGTGAAACATTATACATATATGCTCCTTTAGCAAACCGATTAGGATTGAATGCCATAAAATCCGAACTTGAAAACCTCAGCTTCAAATACGAACACCCTGAAGAATACAAGGCAATTGAGAAGAAACTACAGGCAACAGAAAAGGAGCGTAAAAATGTATTCGATGAATTTACTGCTCCAATTCGTCAACAACTTGATCAAATGGGATTCTCGTATGAAATCAAAGCAAGAATAAAGTCACCTTATTCTATATGGAGTAAGATGCAAGTAAAACATATTCCATTTGAAGAGGTCTATGACATACTTGCAGTTCGTATAATTTTTGAACCTCGTGCGAATATTGATGAGCGAAACGAGTGCTTTAATATTTATGTGGCACTCACACAACTATATTCAAGCCATCCAGACCGTTTCCGTGACTGGGTAAACCATCCTAAAGCAAATGGATATAAAGCCCTACACGTAACCCTCATGAGCAATCGTGGAGAATGGATTGAGGTACAGATACGAAGTCAAAGGATGGACGACATCGCAGAAAAGGGGTTTGCCGCACACTGGAAATACAAAGAAGGCGAGACAACAGAAGAAGAGAAAGAAAATGAACTTGACAAATGGCTTGTTACCATCAAGGAGATTCTTGACGACCCACAACCAGACGCAATGGATTTTCTGGATACGATCAAACTGAATCTGTATGCTTCTGAAATCTTGGTTTTTACGCCAAAAGGCGAAATCAGGATACTCCCTTCAGGTGCCACTGCACTGGATTTCGCATTCTCAATTCACACAGTCGTAGGTACTCATTGCATGGGAGCGAAAGTCAACCACAAATTAGTGCCGATGACCTACAAACTGCAAAGTGGTGACCAAGTAGAAATATTATCTTCTAGTAAATCTATGGTAAGCGACGAATGGTTACACATCGCTACCACAGCTAAAGCAAAAGCAAAAATCCTTGCAGCCATTCGTAAGAAAGAGCGTATTCAGCAAAGAGAAGGCGAAGAGATACTTGACGAGTTTTTAGCAAAACACGATCTAATCAAAGATACCCCAAATATCGACAAATTGTGTCATCTCCACTCACTTGCAAAAGCAGAAGATCTTTATCTTGCAATCGGACAAAAGAAAGTGGTATTAGGCAATATGGACGATGCCTATCTGCGTGGTAAAAACACCAATAGCACATGGAAGCGTCTACTTTCGTTTGGAAGAAAGAAACAAAAAGACGTGGGTAGCATTGAAGATAAGCCAACAGAAGAAATTACATATGACAAAAAGAAGCCTTTAATCATCAACGATACAAATATTGACACGAAGTTTTGCCTAGATACCTGCTGTAACCCAATCCCAGGCGATTTAGTCATGGCCTACCAATCATTAGACGGCATGTTCCATGTACACAAATTGCAATGCCCAGCAGCATTGCGTCTAAAAGCCAATTCTGGCAACCGCCTATTCTCTGTCAAATGGGACATGAACGGAAACAAGCAGTTTGCCACTACTATCAAACTTAACGGATTTGACCGCATTGGAATTCTCAACCAAATCACACAGGTTATCTCACAACTCTTTAATGCCAACATCCGCAAGTTAGCCATAGAAACCATTGATGGGGTTTTCGAATGTACTATCGTACTTTATGTTCACAACACGAAGGAGGTACAGACCATCATCAAGGATTTAAAGCGGATACCAAATATAAAGAACGTCGTGAGAATATAAATTCCTTTCTCCTAAAAACAAGATTCTATTTGACATTGCTATAGCCATCAGCTTTCAGCAACCCTATTACCTTTTCCTTTAAGTTTCCCTGAACGATGATTTCGTCATCCTTAACACTACCACCTACTCCACACTTAGTTTTAAGAAACTTTCCCAACGTTTTCATGTCTTCTTCCGTACCCACGAAACCTCGTACAATAGTAACGACCTTACCACCTCTTCCGTTCTTCTCAATAGCAACACGTAGGCGCTGCTCATTCTTTGGAAGGGTAGACTGCTCCTGTACATCATCAGACGCATATTGATAATCTGGGTTTGTAGAGAATACCACCCCCAACCTATCTTTCCAATCGTTATTTGCCATAGTTATTTCAAATAAAAAATAAAAGAGATTGAAAAACAATCTCTTCACATTATGTGGGCGTTGACGGATTGCTTCATTTCATTCGGCTATCCTACTGCCACTTGAGTGGGCGTTGACGGATTGCTTCATTTCATTCGGCTATCCTACTGCCACTTGAGAGTGGGCGTTGACGGATTCGAACCGCCGACCCTCTGCTTGTAAGGCAGATGCTCTGAACCAGCTGAGCTAAACGCCCATTCGCCCTTAATTGTCGGGGCAGCGTGACTCGAACACGCGACCGCCTGGTCCCAAACCAGGAACGCTACCAACTGCGCTATACCCCGTTCTTTTAGATTCTTTTCCAAAAGCGAGTGCAAAGGTACAACTTTTTTTCGAACCCACCAAATGTTTAATAAACTTTTTTACAATTATTTCAAAAAAAAAGTAAGGCACTGCAATCAGTGCCCTACTCTGTAACAATATTGAAAGATTGAATTACTTCAATTCGATCACTGCACGACGGTTGAGAGTGTAAGGAGAAACTTCGTTTACACCACCAATAGCCTTCACTGTGATGTTATCACGGCTAACACCGAGACGAACAAGTTCATCAGCAACAGCCTGTGCACGACCTTCTGACAACTTCTGGTTCCAAGCAGAAGAACCTGTTTTGCTATCAGCAGAACCAGTAACTGTTACCTTAGCACCAGCTTCCTTAGCTGCAGAAGCAACTGCCTCGAGGTTAACGAGATCTTTCTTAGAGTTAAGAGCTGTAGAGTTGAGCTCGAAGAAGACTGATGTAGCAGCAGATGCAATCACCTTCTCTACCTTAGCAGCAACGTCACCCTTAGGCTGTTTTGCTAATTCAGCACGAAGACGAGCATTTTCTGCACGTTCCTTATCAAGTTCAGCACGAAGCTTTGCAAGAGCCTCTTCTGAAGCAGCAGCAAGTGCATTGTATGCATCAAGTGTAACTGCCTTGTCCCAAGTACCCTTACCAAGGTTGAAGCTTACACCTGCTTCAAGAGAAGCATAACCATGGTGATGGTCATTAGCATCAACTGGAGCCCAGTTAGGAATAGTGATGTTCTTTGAAGAAATCAAATTGTAAGAGAGGTCAGCATATACACTAACAACCTTTCCAAGTTTCCACATATTCTGGATACCTGCGCCAAGAGCGAAAGAGTATTCCTTAGCGTCAAAATGACGAACAACACCTGCACGTGGATAAACAATCAGATTCCATACGCGGTTCTCATTGTAACCATTGAAGAGATTTGAAAGGTTGAACTGTACATCCTCATAAATAGCGCCATAACCACCCTTGTGAAAATTTGGAGCGAGAAGCACATGATCTGTGTTACGGAATGCATGAGCAAAAAGGCCATTCTCCCACTGAACCTTAGTACGAAGACCAAGACCAGGAGTAAACCACTTACCGATTGCAAGATCAATACCATAAGTACGACCTTCATGCCAATCTTTCTTGAAGAATGAAGTCTTATAAGGATTCAAGACACTCATATCCACACCAAACTGTACAAACCAGTTTGACCAGAAAGAATTAGTTGCGACTGTGTACTTAGAAGGAGTTTCAATCTGAGTTGACTGAGCGTTTGCTACAGTACCTAAGCCGACAAATGCCAGCGCAATTAAAAGTTTCTTCATAATTTATAACTTTGTGTGATTAATGAATTAATAATACTCTTTTCTTCTCTCCCTGCTTAACAACAACACACTTTCCGCACCAGCAGGTGAAATCGACATACGCACACTATGATTGACTATGTCAAAATGTATACGATACACCTATATTTCGTTTGCAAATTTACAATTTTTCCTTTACAATCAAACATCTTCTTTGAAAAAAAATGTGTTTTTTATTGAAAATCGCAAAAAATAATGTATTTTGCATGCAATTACAACACATTTTAAATCAAAAGATGCAATTTCATATTATAAACCTGTGTGTCATTACTTAAAACTCTTTTCAATATCAGGATAAGCAATTACTGTATAAACATACTTTCCATCAGGAGTATATTTTGATGCAGGAAGTGTGAATAGTTGCTCGAGAAGTACATGCATTTCATCTTCGGACAAAACCTGCCCATATACAATAGCTGTAGCATGAGCCATTGTAAGAGCAATCGCATTGTGGACTTTCTCCTGAACATTACATCCAGTTTCCTTTGCTGCAGCAACCAAATCGTGAAGGAGCACCATTGGATTTACACCATCCAAACCAGATGGAATGCCGTTAATAGAATACGAACCTCCACCAAGATTCGTGAGATCAAACCCAATATATACCAGATCAGACATGATGTCTTCAAGTACAATTAGCTCCTGGCGGTCAAACTGTATAACTTCTGGGAAGAGCATTCCTTGTGACAACCTACGCTGTTTAGACAAGTTGTCGATATATTGGTTAAAGAGCACACATACATGGGCTCGGTGCTGATCAACGACCATAAGACCTTCTGGAGAAGGAAAAACAATATAACGACCCTTATATTGGAACAGTGGAGTATCATGATCTGGCATTGGAGCCACACTTGATTCATCCCATATGGTAGGGCTGTTTTGAGATGGAGTCTCAGCCTCAACTTTAGAATACAAACTTTCCCAATTAGTAACTTTATTCGCAATAGGAGGTTTGATATCGTCGAAGGGTTTAAATGGGTTATAATCTGTTTTCACAGGTTTGGGCGGTGAGATGTTGTACTTAGGAGTATCTGTTCCCAAAACAGGAATATATGGCTTTTCTTCATTATCAAATTCAATGGTAGGAACACCAACAAAACGACCCAAGGACTCCTTAACTGTAGCAGCTAACACTTGCCATACCGCTTGTTCATTGTCGAACTTTATTTCCGTTTTTGTAGGATGAACATTCACATCAATCGAAGCAGGATCGACTGACATATAGATGAAATATGACACATGATCCCCTATCGGTATTAGGTTTTCATAAGCATGCATTACTGCACTATGGAAATAGGGATGTCTCATATATCGACCGTTTACGAAGAAGAACTGGTGTAACCCTCGTTTCTTCGACGACTCAGGACTGCCTACATAACCCGTGAGTGTCACGAGTGAAGTTTCCACATCAATAGGAAGAAGCTCTGTATTAAGTTTCTTTCCAAACACATCTAGAATTCGTTGACGTACAGATGTTTTTGGAAGACGATACATTTCAACACCATTATTGAACAGAGAAAAGTCGCATTCGGGATGAGTGAGCACTATTCGTTCAAAATCAGCTACAACATTTGACAATTCTGTCTGATTGGACTTCAAAAACTTTCGTCTTGCCGGCACATTAAAGAAAAGATTATTGACAGCAAAGTTGCTTCCTACAGGACAAGCCGTAGGCTCCTGACATTCCAATTTAGAACCAGCAATACGCAAGAGAGTCCCTAACTCGTCCTCAAGACGCCGCGTTCTTAACTCCACTTGAGCAACAGCTGCTATAGATGCCAAGGCCTCACCACGAAACCCCATCGTTGTTAATCCGAATAAATCAGATGCCTGACGGATTTTCGATGTTGCATGCCTTTCAAAAGCCATACGCGCATCTGTTTCGGACATACCCTTCCCGTCATCAATCACCTGAACGCAAGTTCGTCCACCATCAACCACCAACACCTGAATATGCTTTGCTTCTGCATCAAGTGAATTCTCTACCAACTCCTTTACGATAGAAGCCGGACGTTGAACAACTTCACCTGCAGCAATTTGGTTGGCCACAGAGTCGGGAAGTAACTGTATGATATCCTCCATAATTAGAACAACTGACCTGTATAAATAAACTTGGCAACTAGAATAAGTGCAATAATAATGATAATGAGAATACCAGAGGAGATATGGCCCTTTGCCTTTCTACGCTTGAGATGCGTAGTAGCACCAACAAACTTCCCACGAATATCCTCGGGATTAAACTCCTTCTCGGGAATCAACCCCAACTCACGTTTGGCATTCTCTTCAATCTTCGCTATCTTCTCCTTACGTGGATCATAATAGATATAATTGTGCTGAAAACCTCTTGGTCGATTTACTCTGAATAGTCCCATTTCTTTACTTTATTGTTTATTGTTTTTCAAAATATCCAATCGTTGAATCGGAGCTTGACGGGCCTCTGTCGTTTTAAGGATGTTCTTAGCGTCTTTTCCACGCCACACAAAGATATCATCCTTATCCTTGGGTCGAATATAGTCGAACCAAGCAAAAGAAGAAAGATAACGGCGGTCGTGCGGAACATCGATAGCCGGATAAAACATTCCTTTAGCAGCAGGCATCCATATCTTATCCATCTTTTTTTCTTTCATGTAGAGATGCAACTCTGTCGTCTCTGAATAATTAACCATCACGATGGTGCTATCATCCTGGACAAAATAAACAACATATACATTGCCATGAGCCTCATTATGTTCGATTTCTCCATTCGTAAAATAGCACATCATTTCTTTCGAAGACACTTGATTATAAGATACAGAGTCAACTTGCTCAATGGTCATTGCCTGGTTGATGATATGCACCCAGTCTATCGTGCTATCGTTACCATATACACGGATTTCTTCTCCAAACACTTGTTGATTTTCATTCCAAAGGATAGGTTGGCCATACATGTAAGTGCAAGAGTCACGTTGGAGTGATACGAGAGAATCGCATACCCCTTGTACATCATTCCTAAACATCCTTACATGATTATATGCATAAAGATTTCGATAGACAGAGTCTGTATCAAGATTGAAGGTATACATCCTCAAGGTATCACCATGTACATACATGGTATCTGGACTAGAAAATTCCATAGCGACAGCCATATCTGTAGCCATAGCGTTTCCTGTATTCTCGTCATACCAACAATACCCTCCTTTCAGTGCACACAGGTTCTCATCGTCTGTTAGAATAACATTTCCAAATGCCTCACTAATGCCCGTTTCTTTCTCATAATGCAAGCTGTCACCTACAATTTTCCTCATATCTTTGATCAGATACGAACGGTTGAGCAAATTGGCTTTTGCTTGCTTCGTATCGTAATCACCTGCCTCACCATAAACGAAAGTTCCATCAGATGTAGTGATATTTGTAGGAGACACAATTTTTGCACGTTCTGTATCTGTATAATAATATAAGGTATCGGAAACTAAATTAAACTTAGGATTCTTCAGCTCGACATTATCCGTAAAGAATGCTTCATGGGTTGATGGGGAGTACTGTCCCCAATTTGATGTCAGGACATTATCTGCATCATAAAGAGTTCCTCCATCAATGTACATACCCAATCCATATACACGGTCATAATCGAGCTTATTAGTAGTGAGTTTGGATTTACGATGAATGAGAACAACTTCTCCTCTTGCATGAGCCTGTAATGCAAACCCGTCATAGAACAACGAATCTCCTACCAACGAAAGTGTATCACCTTGTACCATCTTTACGTGTCCATAAGCATCAAATGAATTATCCTCCCTATAGAACCGTGCGCTATCACAATCGAGAAATACTCCCTCATGACTGAGCTTCACATTACCAACAAGGATTTCCGCTCTTGGGTCACGTGGTGTTTTATAGAGCACATCTGAATGGATGAGATGAATACGTGAATCTGTCTGTTGTGGTTTTCGATTCTGAGCATGCAGAGAACACCCTAAACTAAAGCATAGGATGCCTATCGTCAGCATCCTACACCTCATATATCCATCTATGATGTTCCTTACACTTCTATTCATTGGCACTTGACTTTACTCTTTTATCCATCCAGGATACTGAAACTCGCAATTCCGCCAATCACCATTTATTCTAACATAAGTGGTTTTCTGCTTTTCGCGGATCCACTCGTTTATCTTCGCCTCATTGAGTTTCTCTAACATTGTTTCCTGTAATACCTGATAGTCCTCCTTCATTGAAGCACGATGTCCATTGATACGATTCTTCAACTTCACCACTGCTACGACTTCCTTGCCCTGATGGTTAATCATCGTGAAAGGCTTGGATATTTCTCCAATCTGCATATTTGTCACTACACGAGCAATTTCTGTAGGCAAGTTTACCATCTCAAACCTTGAAGAAGTCTGGAAGGTCTGTGGATCGGTATAAACCATGTTTCCATAATTATTTCTTGTATCCTTATCATCTGAGAGATATGGCAAACACTCTTCAAACGTAAACTTACCACGTCGGATATCATCACACACAGAATCAAGGAAATGTACACAATCCATCACCTCTTGGTCTGTTGCTCTTGGTTTACGTAATATATGGCGCACATTGACTTTCTCTCCACGCTTTTCGATGAGTTGAATAATATGGAATCCATATTCAGACTCTACAATCTTGCTGACTGTATTCGGATCCGTAAGAGAAAATGCCACATTGGCAAACTCTGGCACAAGATCTGTACGGCTCATGAAGCCCAGCTCTCCGCCTTTCGATGCAGAGCCATCCTCTGAATACATAACGGCCAAAGTGGAAAACCTGTCCATTCCCGAGTTGACACGCTCTGTATAGCTTCGCAAATCCGCCTTGATTCGATCGATCTCCTCCTGTGATATCTTTGGAGCGCGGGTAAATAATTGCACTTCAACGGTCGTAGGGACAAAAGGCAGACTATCTTCGGGTACATTCTTAAAATAGTTACGTACCTGAGCAGGGGTGACTTTGGTATTTTTGATGATATTCATCTGAACCTGACGCATTAACTCTCCATTCTTCTCCAATTCAAATAACTGATTACGGAACTGACTGAGTGGGCGTTCGATATATTCCTCTAATTTCTCCCTGGAACCGTATGCTTGGATATAACGTTCGATCTTACCGTCCACTGCATTAAATACATCAGCATCAGAAACTGTTATAGAGTCAATGGCTGCCTGATGCAGAAATAGTTTCTGCACAGCCAACTGTTCCGGGATAATACAATAAGGATCGCCATTGAAACGCTCACCCTGCATCTGAGCGTCAACACGGGTTTCCTCTACCTCAGATTTCAGAATGGCTTCATCTCCCACCACCCATATCACTTCGTCAATAACATTGGTAGCAGATTGTCCTAATGCCACAGAAGTTCCTACCATCATGGCAATTATTATTCCTACAAATCTATTCATGACACTATCTCGCATGTTCATCCTTTCAATGATTGTTCACTGTCTTCAATACGTCTTCATTCACATGGAAGGTGTACTTTTTTCTCAGTTCGCTCACCCATTCTTTTTCTTTGGCTGTTTTGTAATCTGCCACCACCTGTCCACGTACGTCTTTATAGGTTTCAGGCTTTTTAATCACCCGTCCATAGACTCCTACCATTGGATAATCCTTAAGAGGCTTCAGTTCTGCTTGCTCATGAAACGCCAACTTGTCAACATTTGGGCTATCACCTTTCTTGTAAATACCGTGCTCAATACGTACGTTCTTTACAGAATCGGTGTTATATGCATCAACCATCATCTGTCCCCATTTATTATCATCCTTTTCTTTCTTCAGCAATTTTGATGCATTGTCAACAATCGCCTGATTTTTCGCATTTATCACGATACCTTTGAAACGAGGCTCATCCCACACATAGTTTTTCTTATTCTTGGCATAATATTTAGCAATTCCATCCTCATCCTGTTCAGCCACATCCCAAATCTGTGTCTTACATATCTCGAACATCATCGTTCCATCGTAGCATTCTTGAGCAAAAAAGCGAGTTTCACTATCTTTTGCCTTTAAGTCCTCAAACAGTTCGTTGATAACAACGTCACGATCAATCTTACGAGCTTTGGCGATGGAATCCACATAATAATTTGCCGATGCTTCATTGATTCCACGTTGCTCCAAAAACTGAATAATCTTGTCATGATGGAATTCGTACGATTCAAATGGATGACGGTCAGTAAGTTTGATGATATGCCATCCAACTGTCGATTTGAATGGCGCACATACCTCACCCACCTTCATTGCATAAGCTGCTTTTTCGAAATCTGGAATCATCATACCCTTACCAAACTGTCCGAGTGCCCCACCCTTTTGTCCTGAGCCTGGGTCTTCTGAACATTTACGAGCCAGCTCAGCGAAGTCTGCTCCTGCCTGAAGTGCTGCGTAAATTGAGTCGATACGCACTTTCGCTTTAGCCTGTTCGTCTGCTGTTGCATTAGGACTCATCCTGACGAGAATATGACTGGCAGAGAGAAGATCCTCACCTTCAAACCGTGCTGCAGTATTATCATAAGTCTCACGTGCTTGACGCTCGATGAAATCTTTGTCGATAATTGTTGGAAGCACCATTTGCTCTTTGTAGCCTCGCAATTCTTTTTGGATACTGGTAATGGTATCAAAACGTGCGTCTTCTGCTGCTGCAACTTTCAACTTAAAATCAATGAACAAGGGTACATAATCATTCACGTTTTTCTTGTCAATCACCCCTTCAGAGTTGTTTTTATTATAGCTATATTCGAATTCTGAACGAGTTATGTTCTTTCCGTTGATGGTCATTATCACGGGATCGCTCTGCGCATGGAGTGCTAGGCACAACGTAAATATGTAAAAATGCAAGAATGCAAGTCGTTTCATACTATTTTCAAGTCTACAATTCTTCTGTTCTTCAACTTTCATTTATCCGTGGTTGGTGCTATAATTGGGGGCTTCGCTCGTGATAATAACCTCATGAGGATGGCTTTCCATCACACCTGCAGCAGTGATACGGGTGAATTTGGCATGATGAAGAGCTTCGATATCCTTTGCGCCACAATAGCCCATACCTGAACGCAGTCCTCCTACCAATTGATACACAACTTCTTGTACGGTTCCTTTATAAGGCACTCGTCCTGCGATACCTTCTGGCACAAGTTTCTTTGTATCTTTCTCGCCTGCCTGGAAATAACGGTCTTTCGATCCGTTCTCCATTGCTTCGAGCGAACCCATTCCTCGGTAGGACTTGTACTTACGGCCATTGAATAGGATTGTCTCTCCAGGAGCCTCTTCCGTACCTGCTACGAGCGAACCAATCATCACGCTGTAACCTCCTGCAGCCAATGCCTTAACTACATCGCCAGAATAGCGAAGACCTCCATCTGCAATCAGTGGAACACCTGTTCCCTCAAGCGCTTTAGCAACATCATATACAGCACTGAGCTGAGGAACTCCCACACCCGCAACGACACGAGTCGTACAGATAGAGCCAGGGCCTATACCCACCTTTACAGCATCTGCGCCTGCTTCAACCAACATCTTGGCTGCATCACCTGTTGCAATGTTACCTACCACAATGTCCACATCGGGGAAATGCTGCTTTGCCTCTTTTACTTTTTCTATTACAGAACGACTATGACCATGAGCCGTATCAATCACGATAGCATCGACTCCAGCATTGACCAAAGCAGTAATACGATCCAACGTATCAGCAGTAACGCCTACGCCAGCAGCCACTCTCAAGCGGCCCTTCTCGTCCTTACAAGCCATTGGTTTATCTTTTGCCTTTGTAATGTCTTTATAAGTAATCAAACCAATGAGGTGGTTGTCGTCATCAACAACAGGTAATTTCTCAATCTTATGCTTCAACAGTATCTGAGAAGCACGATCCAAGTCTGTTTGCTGGTGAGTTACAATAAGATTCTCACTTGTCATCACATCATCAATCAATGTATCATTGTGACGCTGGAAACGTAGGTCGCGATTCGTCACAATACCCACCAATTTACCTTCATCATCCACAACAGGAATACCACCGATGTGATACTCTGCCATCATTGCCAAAGCATCACCAACCGTCTTGCCACGTTTGATGGTCACAGGATCGTAAATCATACCGTTTTCTGCACGTTTCACTATACTCACCTGACGAGCCTGTTCCTCGATTGACATATTCTTGTGAATCACACCAATACCACCCTCACGAGCAATGGCAATCGCCATCGGAGCCTCTGTGACAGTGTCCATAGCGGCTGTTACGAACGGGATATTCAGTTTGATGTTACGCGTAAAAAGGGTTGATAACCCCACAGTTTTCGGAAGAACCTCAGAATATGCAGGAATTAACAGCACATCATCGAAGGTCAAGCCTTCCATAACTACCTTATCTGTAATAAATGATGACATAATAACTTTGATTTTGATATTGGTTGCAAAGGTACGAAAAAATCTTGACATAGCTGCCACCAAATGACGAGAAAATGATTTCTCATCCTCTCATTTAACGATTCTGCCTACTTTTTTCACCTTTTTTAAGCACAAACTTAAAAAAAAGTGATAACATAGAAGCTACTCAAAATGCCAAACCATCATTTCTCTTTCAGCACCTCTCAAGTATTGAATTTTATGGTCCTTAGAAAATCACCATTTTTTTGTTTCCCTTAAGGGGAATTTTTGCAGCCCCTAGGGGTAACAAAATTTTCCTTTGGGGGAAGTCATTCTTTTTAAGGCTGGACAACCATTGATTTGGCTGCTCATTATTTTTGACTTTTTTGGGTCAACTTCTATGTCGATACATAAAAAAAACAGGGTACTCAGTAACAATTTACATCTTTTTTTGTACCTTTGCAGTGCGTTAGGTCATGGAATGGGGTGTGATTCCCCAACTGTCCAGCAGCTGTAATCAGCTTTTTACGGAGCAAGCAGATGTCACTGATTCTATTGGGAAGACGCTTGCGACCGAGCTGTAAGCCAGAAAACATCCTGACGACACCATTGCATCAGCAGTCTCTAGGGTTAGACCTCTGGTGCGAATACACACATTTAATGAAAAGCGTAGTAACAACGATAGGCTTGTCTTTGATTGCGAGTATGCACTTGTGGGCACAACACCCTCAGTACAATCGCTTGGACAGCATCCAGCAATTGGATGTGGTCTATATCTCTTCACGCTACAACCACAAGGAGGTGATTCCCTCTCAAACGCTATCAGGAGAGCAATTGGAGAAACTGAGTTCCAACAGCATCGCTGATGCACTACGGTATTTCTCTGGCATTCAACTGAAAGACTATGGAGGAGTTGGAGGCATTAAGACGGTGAACATCCGATCGATGGGTACCAATCATTTAGGCATTTCATACGACGGCATCGAGTTAGGCAACGCTCAGAATGGTCAAATCGACTTAGGGCAGTTCTCGTTAGACAACGTTGAGGAAATCACGCTGTTCAACGGTCAGAAAAGTGCGTTGTTACAACCAGCAAGCGACTTTGGTCATGCAGGAGCTATCTATATTCGAACCCGAGCACCTCGTTTTGATGAAGACAAAAATATGAATCTGAAGCTGTCAGCCAAATATGCTAGCAGCGACATGATTCGTCTTTCAGGCCTTTGGGAGCAGCGACTGACCCCTCGCATCAGTTCATCTGTCTCAGCAGAAGCATTGACGGCATCAGGTAAATACAAATTCCGTTATCGTCGTTTCCGTCAAGACGGAACAGTTGCATACGACACAACAGCCATCCGTCAGAACGGCGACATTTGGGCATTAAGAGCAGAAGGTAACCTTCACGGCATGTTGGACGAAGGATTCTGGAAATTTAAGGTATATACATATCATTCCGAACGAGGTATCCCTGGTGCTATCGTCAACAACGTGTGGCGACGTGGAGAGCGTCAAGCCGACCATAACTTCTTCACACAAGGACGTTGGCAGCAACAGTTAGGCGAGAAACTGACCACACAGGCAGTCGCCAAATATGCATACTACCACACTCATTATGTGAATCGAGATACGACGCAGTTGATGGTAGACAACACCTACAAGCAACAGGAGTTATATTTCTCAACCTCCAATGTTTACGATTTCCTTCCTTGGTGGAGCGCGTCTCTTTGTTATGATTTCAAGTGGAACAAACTTGACTCTGACATGCGTCAATTTGTGGAACCACAACGTTACAGCAACTATCTCTCATTGGCTACAGCACTGAATTTGCCTCAAATCAAAATGCAAGGCTCTATTCTGATGACAGCTGTCAAGGATCATACTCGAAAGGCCGTATCACCTAAATCCATTACAGAGTACACACCTGCTGTATTTGTGAACTACACCCCGTTTGAAACATACGACCTCTCTATTCGTGCTTATGCCAAGAAGAGTTTCCGCATGCCTACGTTCAACGACCTATATTATACCGACTTAGGAAATGCCCTGTTAAAGCCCGAGAGTGCGTTGCAATACAATTTAGGAATGAGCTACGACCATCAGTGGCGAACAGGACTATTCCGATTCTTCCACATCCAGACAGATGCCTATTACAATAGTGTACACGATAAGATTGTGGCCTATCCAAAGGGACAGCAGTTCCGTTGGACAATGCTCAACTTAGGCAAGGTACATATCAAAGGAATCGATGTGGAAGCAGAACTGACGATGGTTCCAACGAAAGACTTGTTGGTTACAGGACGTTTGCAATATACCTATCAGGATGCACGTGATGTAACAGATCCAACCGATTCGTACTATTGCGACCAAATACCTTATATTCCCTGGCACTCAGGATCAGCCATCATCAATGTGCAATATCGTAACTGGAACCTGAACTACAGCTTTATCTATGCAGGAGAACGTTATAACCAACAAGAGAATATCAAATACAACTACATGCAGCCTTGGTACACAAGCGACCTTTCTCTATCCAAAGAGTTTAAGATTAAGCGTGCTGATTGTAGGGTGATGTTGGAAGTCAATAATGTGTTCTCACAAGACTACGATGTGATATTGAATTATCCGATGCCAAAGCGCAACTATGGCATCACATTCGACATGAAGATATAATATGAAAAGATACGGGTTTGTCATATTAATACTGACGGTACTTCAATTCTTTGCCTGCCGTTCTGACGAGACAATCGTCTATATGGAAGACGAGGATACTGGGGTGACGACCACAAAGAGCGAAGTGGTAGGCCTATATTTGCTAAATGAAGGTAATATGGGGTCCAATAAATGCACACTCGACTATCTTGACCTAAGTGGCGAAACGGTACACTATCTTCGCAATATCTATGCCGAACGCAATCCCAATGAGGTGAAAGAATTGGGCGATGTAGGTAACGACATCCAAATATATGGGTCTCAGTTGTGGATGGTGATTAACTGCTCGAACAAGGTAGAGGTATGCCGAGCTACAGACGCCGTAAAGATTGGAAAGATAAACATCCCCAATTGTCGCTATGTAACCTTTGATGGAGGATATGCCTATGTTAGTTCGTATGTAGGACCCGTGAGCGCTGGCAGTTCTGCTCCTCGAGGAATGGTGTATAAGATTGATACGTTAACGCTACAAAAGACAGACTCATGCATCGTGGGTTACCAGCCAGAAGAGATGGTTGCTTCTAGAGGAAAGCTCTATGTAGCCAATAGTGGAGGATATAATTTCCCAAATTACGACTGCACCATCAGCCAAATCAATCTGCGCACCATGAAGGAAGAGGCACAGATAGAGGTAAGCACAAACCTACATCATCTCAAGCTGGATCGCTATGGACAGCTGTGGGTTTCATCTCGAGGCAACTATCAGGACAAGGCGCCAAACCTCTATTGTCTGCGTATCACTGAAAGTGGACAGCCCATCGTGACACATCAGATGGATGTAGAAGTGTCCGATTTCTGTATCGTAGGCGATTCGCTCTATTATTATGGAGTGGGTTGGAATCAAGTGAAGCAGGAGAACACACGGCAGTTTGGCATTATCAACATACGTACACATCAAGTTGTGACCGATAGACTCTCTTCTACTCCAGAGTTGGAGAAGATACGCATGCCATACGGTATCATTGTCCATCCTCAGAATCGTGATTTCTATCTGATGGATGCCAAGAACTATGTTTCAAGTGGCGAACTGCTACACTTCAAAGCAGATGGCAGTTTCGATTACAAAGTGCGGACAGGAGATATTCCAGCACATGCGGTTTTTGTCAATAAAAGTAAGTAATATGAAAAGAAGAATGATAAAAAAACTAATGGGGCTTATGGGGCTAATGGGACCAATGAGGCCAATGGGCCTTATTTCACTAATGCTATTAGTGCCTACACTCACTCAGGCACAGCGTTTGGATGATGTGGAAATACCCAGCAAATATATTATTGCGGTAGATGAATACCGACCCGCACCTGGTCAATATGTGAATGATGTGCCGGAATATGAACCAGGAGATACTGAACAAGACATGATTAGGAAGTGTACCGAACGATTAGCCAACAACGAACGTAGTTTGGTTGCACTAGGAGGTTGGGGAGGCTATATCACCTTCCATTTCGACCACTCAATTGCCAATATTCCTGGTCAGCGTGATTTTGCCGTATGGGGAAATGCCTATCAAGAGATGAAGAACTTGGTGTTTGGAGGCATGAACGAGGCAGGCATCGTAATGGTATCTAAAGACGAGAACCAAAACGGCATTCCAGATGACCCATGGTACGAAATCAGCGGAAGCTGTGATATCGATAGCATAGGCAAAGTAGTTTATGACTACGAAGTGACATATCGACGTAACCCTATGGGTGACATCCCTTGGACAGACAACCAAGGAAATAGCGGAACGATAGACCGCAACCATTACCACACACAAGAGTACTATCCAGAATGGTTGCCCGATGAACTGACATTTCAAGGCACACGGCTCCCCAACAATATGTGGAACCTATCCGAACATGTTGATGCAGGTTGGAGCCCCTATTACTATGTATTGGTAGGTTTTCGCTATGGTTATGCAGACAACCTACCCAACTTCACGGATAAGTCAGATGCTACGTCCTACAATTATGAGGGATGCGGCATAGACATCTCATGGGCTGTAGATGAGCAACGTAAACCTGTCAATCTTGATTTTATCGACTTTGTCAGAGTCTACACGGGGTTGAACCAGAAGTGCCCTCAGCCAGAATGGTGGGGTGAAACCTCCACAGAGTTTGCAGGAGCTGAGGATATGCATCTTGAAGCATCGTTAGAAGCCATCTACGCAGCTACCCTTGGCGTTAAGGAAGTAAGCAGTAAATCTTTGGGCAATACAAACTGCTATGACCTCCAAGGACGCAGAATTCAGTTGAAAGGCCAAACGAACATAACAATCAGCAAAGGCCTTTACATACAAGACGGAAAGAAATTCATTATTAAATAACATTTTTATTCACTCATTAAATTCAAAGCATTATGAAGACAAACAAGTTTATCATGCTTGCAGCTATCACATGTGGTGCTGCATTCGTTTCTTGTAGTAACGAAGACATTCCTGTTCCTAATCCTGATGACGGAAAAATCGTCATTGGTTTCGAGAACGCCACACTCAATGCAGATGGTTTCTGGATTGGTAACACTGAAGGTACTCCATTCGACAACTGGGGTTCAACGGGTTACGCTTGCCAATACGAAGAGGCAGGTATTGCATTCCCCGTCAACTACACTCCTGATTGGGCCACTTGGACTGGATTCGCTATCTCAAGCCGCACTCAGACTACCTATGAGACGCTCACTCCTGACCAGTATAACAGCACCGTTGGTAAAGCTCATGGTGGCAACAACTACTGTATCGTTCAGACCTATGGCGAGAGCCTTGATTTCGAAACACCTGTCACCATTAAAGGTTTCTGGTACACTAACACCGCATGGGTTGTGGATGCTATCCTGAATGGTGATGGCATGTCACCAGGCAAATTTGAGGCAGAAGACTTTTTCAAGTGTGTCCTCTATCCTACACCATCTAACGGATTAAATGGCGGTGCTCGTTATGAAATTGATTTGGCAAAGGATGGCGACTATGTAAAGGAATGGAAGTACTGCGACCTGAGCAATGTTGATGCCTTCAAGAACATTTCAAGCCTCTCATTCGCCTTCGAAGGTTCAAAGACGAACAACTGGGGTCTCACTACACCAGCTTATATCTGTATCGACGATGTTGAGGTCGTTATAAAGAAATAACATCTTTCAATCAAAGATTGATTTCTGACTTTACAAGGCGTCTCGTTGAGGCGCCTTGTTTGTTTCCTTAAAGATTTCACCTACAAGGATTGAAGTAAGGTAGTGGTAAGATAGTGGTAAGGTAGAAGTATAGGCTAAAAGATGGAATGGGTATCTCGTTTAAAATAAAAAAAAACGGACGACTGCCCGTTTTTTCTTTGTGCGCCTGATAGGACTCGAACCTACACGCCGCGAAGCACCAGATCCTAAGTCTGGCGTGTCTACCAATTTCACCACAAGCGCATGGTTTCTTTGTTAGCGGCTGCAAAGGTACGAAAAAAAACATAATTCAACATCCACAATTCTTAATTATCTACAAAAAAAGGTGTTTTTTTGAGTTTATGAAATTATAATTTACAATTTTCTTCATTTTTAAAACACGAAAACATGATACCTATAAACATTTTTGTAACTTTGCAAGCGAAGAGAACAAACCTAAAATAATTCTTAACATCCTTTACTTTATGAACAAGAAACCATTTAAGTCACCTGTGGTCAAACCCTTCTTACTCACCCTGATTGGTACGATGGTCTTTTGGTCTTGTCAAGAGGGAACTCCCAAAGTCAACCACACCGATGACAGCAGCCAGTTCGTGAATCTTACTGATGCTGTTCCTGATGCTATTTTGGAGATTCGCTATTATAGCACCTACAATTTTGTAGGCGCCCGAATCGATGGTTATGAGGAACCGACTGCACTGATAACCCGCGTAGCAGCAGACAGTCTTCGTGCTGTGAGTGATGATGTGATTCAGTTAGGTTATCGTTTAAAAATCTATGATGCCTATCGTCCACAAAAAGGTGTAGACCATTTTGTACGTTGGGCAGCCAACGTCAGTGACACTCTGATGAAGCCTTACTTTTATCCAGACCTTGACAAAAGCGTGCTTTTTGATCAAGAGTATATCATGGAAAAGAGTGGACATACACGCGGCTCAACCGTTGACATTACCCTCTTTGACATGAACACAGAGAAAGAGTTAGATATGGGAGGGACCTTCGATTGGTTTGGTCCTGAGAGCCATCCCGACTTCTGTGGTAATCCCGAAACGGGTGAATACACAGGCGACAACAGCAAGAGTCCAACCGGACTTAGCATCACTGCCGAACAGTTTGCCAATCGTATGATACTTCGTCAGACCATGCTACGTCATGGATTTAAGGCTCTTGACAGTGAGTGGTGGCACTTCACCCTTCTCAACGAACCTTTCCCTGATACCTATTTTACATTCCCAGTCAAAAAAATTAAAAATAAAGCGTTATGAGTTCTCAAATGCATATTCAAGAAGAAGCAGCACGATGTCTGTTATGTATAGACGCGCCATGCAGTAAAGCATGTACATCCGGAGACCCTGCCCGTGCCATTCGCGCAGTCCGCTTTGGAAACGAAAAGTTAGCTGGTCGTTGGGTCGCTCAGTGTACAGATCAAGATTTAGAGGCAGCAGAACAAGCCTGCATCCATTACGACAGGCCCATCCGCATCAAGGAAATGGTTGCCTCTCTCCAACATTCCCAAGGAGGAGAGACAAACGTGAAGAAAGCCACCCTTCAAGTACAGAAAAGTGCTAACCTTGCTATCACATTCTGTGGCATTCCTTGCGAGAGCCCCTTCTTTTTGGCATCATCTGCCATCTGTACGAATTACGAGATGGTTGCTCGAGCTTTCGACATGGGCTGGGCAGGAGTATTCTACAAGACCATCTGTCTTCAAGAAATCCACGAGGTATCACCCCGTTTCGATGCTGTTCAGCAGGAAGGGTCATCAGACTTCTATGCCTTCCGCAACATGGAGCAACTAAGCGAGAATCCCTATGAGATGGACTTTGACATTCTTCGTCAGTTGAAACAAAACTATCCCACGAAAGTAGTCGTAGCCAGTATCATGGGACAGACAGAGGAGCAGTGGATAGAACTTGCCAAGATGGCAGAGAAAGCTGGCGTGGATGCTATAGAGTTAAATTTCTCGTGTCCCCAGATGCGACTTACAGGTATGGGTAGCGACGTAGGACAGAACCCCGAATTGGTAATGCTCTATACAGCCTTTGTGAAACGCTCTGTCTCCATTCCAGTCATTCCAAAGATGACACCTAACATCACACAGATCAGCCAACCTGCATGTGCAGCCTATTTTGCTGACGCAGATGCCATTTCTGCCATCAATACTATCAAGAGTGTAACGATGGGTGACCGTGCCAGAGTATCCGGTCATAAGACCATCTCCGGACTCTCTGGTCGTGCGGTTCGCCCTATCGCACTTCGTCACATTCTGGAAATAGCTCAAAGTCCCCTGTACAGTGGTACGCTGGGCAAAACAGTGGAATTGAGTGGCATCGGTGGTATTGAGACTTGGCGTGATGCCTTAGAGTTCATTCAACTAGGTTGTCGAAATGTGCAAATATGCACTGCAGTGATGCAATATGGTTACAGAATCATCGATGACCTTATGTTGGGATTGCAGAACTATTTGGAAGAACGAGGTATCTCGAACCTAGCTGACCTCGTAGGTGAGGAACTGCCCAACTTTGTCACCCCTACCGACTTGGACCGCGACACCATCGTCTATCCAATGGTAGAGCGAGACAAATGTATCGGTTGCGGTCGTTGTTATACCTCATGTCATGACGGAGGTCATCAAGCCATCAGTTTCAATACAGATGACCGTCAGCCTCGCATCGTTGGCACAAAGTGCGTAGGTTGCCACCTATGCCGTCTGGTTTGTCCAACAGGAGCCATCGGGATGGCGAAACGTATCAACAAAAAGCAGAAATAGCGGTAGTACTACAAGGACTCTACCAACGTATAGAGTCTCATGGAGTTAGAGCCTTTGATTAGGATGGTACGGTCTTTAATACCAACCTTTTCAAGGGCCATTTTTACTTCATCCACATCGGCAAAGAATATGAACGATGAAGAATAATCAGGCATATCCGTTGTTGCACCCCTTAATTCCTCTCCCACTAACCATACTAAAGGGAAAGCATACTTATATACGAGTTGTAAAATCTTGACGTGTTCCTCGTGGCTGGCATCACCTAATTCCCGCATATCACCAATAATAATCATCTTATTAGGCATATCCATATGGTGGAAGTTATCAAGGGCAGCCTTCATACTAGTCGGATTGGCATTATAGGCATCGACAATCAGCGTATTCTTTTCCGTCTTGATCAACTGCGAACGGTTATTCGTCGGAACATATTCACTTAAAGCATTGCAGACCTCCTCGTCCGGAACTTCAAAGTAATGCCCGATACATGCAGCCGCCAAAGCATTATCCAAGTTATAGGCACCAATCAAGTGTGTCTGGACATCCATCCCTTGATAACAGAGATGCAAGTAAGGAGAACAATCTATCAGTTCACCGTTATTTCCATATTGAATCAATTGTAGTCCATTGGCAATTCCCATCAAGTGAGGGTTGTTCTCATTGATGAACACTTTTCCTTCATGTTCGCGAAGGAAGTCATACAATTCACCTTTGGTACGGATAACACCCTCAAAGGAACCGAATCCCAACAGATGTGCCTTTCCAACATTGGTGATGATTCCATAGTTCGGTTCCACGATATTCACCAGTGTTTTGATTTCTCCCGGATGGTTTGCGCCCATCTCTATCACTGCCATTTCATGCTGACGAGTCAGCCTCAGCAGTGTTTTTGGAACACCAATATGGTTATTGAAGTTTCCTTGAGTATACAACACGTTATACTTCTTGGAAAGAACAGCAGCAATCAGCTCCTTGGTAGTGGTCTTTCCGTTTGTTCCTGTCACACCAATGATAGTAGTACCAAGTTGACGACGATGATGGTTCGCCAATTGTTGCAAGGTAGTTAACGCATCATCGACCAGCAAAAAGCGTTTATCTATCGGATCGACATAGTCTGGATTATCAACGACAGCATAACTGCAACCATTATCAAGTGCTTGCTTTGCATAGGCATTTCCATCAAAACTCTCCCCTTTTAATGCAAAAAAGATGGAGCCGGCAGGACACTCTCTGCTATCGGTCGTCACCTGTGGATGCAGGAGGAACAAATTATATAATTCGTCTATTTGTAGCATACGATTCTTGTTTTATTTTCATTTTTCATTGCAAAGATACAAAATAATTCATAATTCATCATGCATAATTCATAATTATTCGTATCTTTGCAGCAAATATTGTATAAAAAGAATAAATAAGGTGCAATGAGCAACATTTGTGTTCCATATACCATTAATGTAGGCGGTCAGTTATTAGACCTCTCATCCCCTTGTGTGATGGGTATTGTCAATGTGACGCCCGACTCATTCTACACCAGCATCTCCCCAACAGCATCCTCATTTTCAGATGCCATCAAGCATCAAGTCCGTACAATGCTGGATGAGGGAGCCCTCATCATCGACATCGGTGGATGTTCCACTCGTCCTGACAGCGAACCCGTCAGCATAGAGGAAGAACAAAAACGTCTGGCTCCTACCCTTGATGTCATTCGTCATGCATTCCCAGACTGCATTCTCTCAGTCGACACTTTCCGTCCAGACATCGCAACATGGTGCATCAACGAGTATGGAGTTCACATTATCAACGACATCTCTGGTGGTAATCAAGCGATGTACGATGTGGTTGCCCAAACTGGAGCACCTTATATACTGACCTTCAACGAACCCCGCAACAACGACATGGATATCTGTCAGCAAGCATTGTTGTTCTTTGCCGACAGAATCCAGCAACTACGCAACCGAGGTGCAAAAGACTTTATCCTGGATCCCGGGTTCGGTTTCAACAAGACTCTTGATGAGAACTATCAATTGTTAAACAACCTAGAAAGCCTCCACATTCTGGAGTTACCCATCTTGGTTGGCATATCTCACAAGAGCATGATTTATAAGCTATTAGAAACAACTCCTTCGGAAACCCTCAACGGAACCACAATACTCCACACAATCGCTTTGAGTAAAGGAGCTAACATCCTCCGGGTACATGAAGTGAAGGAAGCCATGGAGTGTATCAAGTTAACAGAGAAGACCCATAAGCCCTATGAGACCCATGAAGCCTAATAATAACTCAAAATAACAGAAACAGTGTTAGAATTCGGAATAAAAGACATTATTGACATTGTGTGTGTCGCCTTTCTCCTGTATTATGTCTACAGGTTGATGAAAGACTCTGGCTCACTCAACGTATTCTATGGTATACTCATTTTCATCGTCATCTGGATGTTGGTGTCCCAAGTATTCGACATGCGATTGCTTGGTTCCATTTTCGACAAGTTAGTCAGTGTGGGAGTCCTCGCCCTTATCATCCTGTTTCAGGAGGAGATACGTCGTTTCTTCCTTACGATTGGTTCCCAGCGAAAACTGAACTTTTTTGTACGAATCTTCAAGCGAAAAAAGGACAAGAAACAAGAAGAAAACCCTTCGGTGATGAAAATAGTATGGGCTTGTGAACAGATGAGCAAGAACAAGGTCGGAGCATTGATTATCATCGAAAAGACCATGTCACTTACCGATATCGTCAAGTCTGGAGAAAAACTCGATGCCCTCATTAGCACACAACTCATTCAGAACATCTTCTTTAAAAATAGTCCGCTTCACGACGGAGCCATGATTATCAGTCATAACCGCATTGAGGCAGCAGGTTGTATCCTACCAGTTTCCCATGACATGAATATTCCGAAAGAGTTGGGTTTGCGCCATCGTGCAGCATTGGGTATCTCACAACAGAGTGACGCCCTGGCCATCGTTGTATCAGAAGAGAACGGAGCAATCTCTATTGCCCGTAAAGGAGAGTTGAAGTTACGTGTATCAAACGAATATATTGAAAGCCAAATTGCAGAGTATATTTAAAGAAAGGACTAGAAAGACTAGTGGGACTAGTGAAACTAGTTAAACTAGAGAAACCAGAAAAAACATATGAGAATCTTATTACTTACAATCATTGCTTTGGGCAGCCTGACACTCAGTGCGAAAAAAGTCAAGTTGCCAGAGAAAAAAGAAGTATTGGCAGCCATGGAGTTAGCCAACAGCTATTTCATCACCAAGCATCCAGATGCAGGAGCACCCACGAACGTTAAGAAAATGCGTCCCAGCAACCTGTGGACCCGTGGAGTTTATTTTGAAGGGCTCGTTGCTCTTACCGATATTGAGCGCACGATTGGTGCTCAGAAATACGAGCAGAACAACCAATATCTTTACGATTGGGCATCCTACCACGAATGGATACCACGAAACGGAGTCAAGACCCGCGATGCCGATGATTACTGTTGCTGCCAATCCTATTTATCCATGTTCTTGAACGGCCAAGTAACATTCTACACACCAACCATGCAATGCATGGATAACTTACTGCGCACCCCAGAAAGTGTAGGCGATTGGACATGGATTGATGCAATCCAAATGGGACTGCCCGTACTCACAAAACTCTCACTCGTAAAAGCGAAAGAAGGAGATGATGCCTTTAGTCGCTATACTCAGCATGGGTGGAAGATGTACAGATATACCCGCGATGTCCTTGCCGGAGGCCTGTTTAACAAAGAAGAAGGACTATGGTGGCGCGACAAAGACTTTATCCCTCCCTATAAAGAGCCTAATGGTCGCAACTGCTATTGGAGTCGTGGAAACGGATGGGTCTATGCTGCCTTGGTTCGAGCCATGCAAGACATCATGGATATCCCCAACTACGATGAATTCCTTGATGAATACAAAGGAGATTTCATCAAGATGAGTGAAGCACTCAAGAATTGTCAGCGGAAGGACTATTTTTGGAATGTCAGTCTGCACGATGAAAGTAATTTTGGAGGTAAGGAGTTAACAGGAACCTCCCTCTTTATCTATGGTATGGCTTGGGGCATCCGTCACAAACTCCTCGACAGCAACATCTACCTTCCCATAGTGGCCAATACATGGAATGCAATGGTGAAGGATTGCTTGCATAAAGACGGTTTCCTCGGATATGTACAAGGAACAGGTAAGCAACCCAAAGACTCACAACCTGTCACATACGACAGTGAACCCGACTTCGACGACTTCGGGCTCGGTTGTTTCTTGCTGGCAGGAAGCGAAGTATATCAATTATGCGAAAAATGAGAAGAATGAGATTAATGGGGCTTATGGGGCTCATAGGGCTTATGGGGCTAATGGGGTGTGAATCATCTCATAAGCCAGCAGCATCCAGCCATGTAACCACCGACAGTGCTCCCTACGAGCTGTTACTGATTGCAGACAAAGACTGGTTGAAAACTGCTGAAGGCACTGTCGTGATGGAGAAACTGAATGCCTATATCTTAGGATTGCCACAACAAGAAAGCAATTTCAAGATTATCAGCATCAATCCAGAGGCTTTCAGTACAACATTTCAAGGATTTGCCAATATCCTTAAGATCGATATCAACCCGAAATACTCTAAAGCGTCTTTCAAAGTTGTTCAAGATATCTACGCACACCCTCAGACCGTAGTCTATCTCACTGCAGCTGATGGAAAAGCCATGGCAGACATGGTAGTTACACGTTCACAGCAAATCATCGATTTGTTCGTCAATGCAGAACTGAAGAAAGAACAGGCAAACCTCAGACGAACCTATAGCGACAAAGTAAGACGTCAAGTTCAGCAGCAGTTCGGATATGACATCTATGCTCCGAAGGAAATCAATGCAGTCAAGCCTGGTAAGGATTTCATGTGGGCATCCTCCAACCAACTTGACAACCGGCTCAACATCTGTGTGTACACATATCCTTACGTTTCGGATGAAGGTCTTTCTGAGGAACACTACATTGCCATCCGAGATTCGTTTATGCGTCAGAATATCCAAGGAGAACATGCGGGACAATACATGAAGACCAATCCAGATTTCGTTTTCATCCGTACCATCACGGTAAACGGTCATCAGGTCATGGAAGCCCGCGGATTGTGGGAGATGGAGAACGACATGATGGGTGGTCCGTTTGTATCTTACTCGCAGATTGACTCAGCCAACAATAGAGTGATTGTAACTGAAGGGTTCGTCTATGCACCAGAAAAGAAAAAGCGTCCACTCATCCGACGGCTGGAAGCTGCCATCCAAACGTTCGAAATCAAGAAATAAAGCCCTATGAGCCCAATAAGCCCTATGAGACCCATAAGTCCCATAAGTCCCATGAGTCCCATGAGTCCCATGAGTCCCATGAGCCTAATAAGTCCAACAAGTAATATGAAACTACTAACTACCCTTATCACTTGCTGCCTTGCAGCTATACTACATGCCCAGACCATCAATTTGGCTGGCACATGGCAATTTGCCATCGATCGGAACGACCGCGGTTTGTCTGAACAATGGTATAATCGTCAACTCGATGACACTATCGAATTACCCGCCTCGATGCCTCAACGCCTGAAAGGCGATGATATCAGTGTGAACACCCATTGGGTAGGTAGTCTGTACGACAGTTCCTACTTCTACAACCCCTATATGGCCAAATACCGTAAACCAGGTAAGGATATGAAACTCACGTTCTTCCTCACGCCCGATAAGCACTATGTAGGTGTGGCATGGTACCAGCGTACTATTGACCTTCCGACTTACGATAAAAACGGCACCTATACAATCTATTTAGAACGTCCCCACATCGAAACTACCCTTTTTGTGAACGGAAAGCGAGTCGGGATGCGAAATAGTTTAGTAGTTGCCCATCAATACGATGTGAGCCAGTACTTGCATTCAGGAACCAACACCATCTCCATCCGTATCGACAACCGACCTGAGACGGTTAATGTAGGACAGGATTCCCACTCCATCACCGACCAGACTCAAGGAGACTGGAATGGTATTGTAGGACGTATGGAATTGCAGAAAACCTCTGCTACCCATATCACCGACTTGCAGGTCTATCCCGATATCGACAAACAAGAAGCACTGGTGAAGTTGCAAGTAGTTGGCAAACCGAAATCGAAATACAAACTGACGTTACATGCCTCCAACAACGAGATAGAGGCCGGTTTTTCTGAAGGGGTACGGGAGACAACCATCACGTTGACAGCTGATACCACTTGGTTTGAGTTTCCTTTAACCCTCAAGAATATGAAGCTCTGGGATGAATTCCATCCCAACACCTATACCCTCACAGCCTTGTTATCTGTCAAGAAAAACACAGTTGACATGATTGGCACCACCTTCGGTATGCGTAAGTTCGAGATTCGTGGAAAGATGTTCTATGTGAACGGACATGAAGTACAGCTACGCGGAACCGTTGAGAATTGTGACTTCCCCCTCACTGGATATGCACCAATGGATGTTGATTCGTGGATGAAGGTCTTCAATCGTTGTAAGGCATACGGACTGAACCACATGCGTTTCCACTCCTATTGTCCACCTGAGGCTGCCTTCATCGCAGCTGATAAGGTAGGCTTCTACCTGCAGCCAGAAGGTCCGAGCTGGCCCAACCACGGAGTAGCACTTGGGAATGGTCGTCCTATCGACACTTACCTGATGGAAGAGACCATCCGAATGGCGAAAGATTATGGAAACCATCCATCCTTCTGTATGTTGGCATGCGGCAACGAACCTGCCGGTCGCTGGGTAGATTGGGTTAGTAAGTTTGTAGATTACTGGAAAGCAACCGATAACCGTCGAGTCTATACCGGGGCCTCCGTAGGAGGTAGCTGGCAATGGCAGCCAAAGAGTCAGTATCATGTAAAGGCTGGAGCGAGAGGTCTTCAGTGGGGCAATCGTCGTCCTGATACGATGGATGACTATACTAGTGCTATTGGGCAGGTTGCAGAACCTTACGTCAGTCATGAGACGGGACAATGGTGCGTATTCCCCAATTTCGATGAGATTGGCAAATATACGGGTGTGAACAAAGCCCGTAACTTCGAGGTATTCCGAGATATCCTGAATGACAATGGGATGGGCAGTCGTGCCAAACAGTTCATGATGGCTTCAGGCAAGTTACAAGCAATCTGTTACAAGTACGAGATCGAGCGAACCATGCGTACTCCCCAATATGCAGGGTTCCAACTCCTTGCACTCAACGACTACTCGGGTCAGGGAACGGCCCTCGTGGGTGTGACCGATGTGTTCTTCGATGATAAAGGGTATATGACCGCACCTGAGTTCCGAGCGTTCTGTTCACCGATTGTACCGCTTGCCAAGATGTCTAAGTTCACCTATTCGAACAACGAGACCTTCCATGCAGACATCGTGCTCAACCAATATGCCGACCACACCTTATTAAATATAAGACCGACATACACCATCACCTCAGGAGACAAGACGCTCCATGTAGGACATTTCCCTGCACAGGATTGGAAAATAGGTAATAATATCCCTGTTGGGAGCATCGACTTCCCATTATCTTCGATTCAAGAAGCACAGAAACTGACGCTCACCGTTAGCCTTCCTGGCACAGAAGCCAAGAACCATTGGGACTTTTGGGTATATCCAGCAGACACCAAAGCAGAAGTGGGTGATGTGTGGGTTACCGATCAATTTGACGAAAAGGCCCAGTCGGTATTGAAGAAAGGCGGTAAGGTACTGTTGACTGCAGCAGGAAAGATTTCGTACGGCAAAGAAGTCGTACAGCAGTTCACTCCCGTATTTTGGAACACCAGTTGGTTCAAGATGCGTCCACCACACACGACAGGCATCTTGGTTGAAAACACCCATAGCATCTTTGATTTGTTCCCCACCGACTATCACAGCGATCTGCAATGGTGGGAATTGGTGAACAAGGCACAGGTGATGCAGTTTACGGACTTCCCTGCAGACTTCCAACCCCTCGTACAGAGTATTGACACTTGGTTCCTCTCTCGTAAGATAGGTATGTTGTTCGAAGCGAATGTATTAGGAGGCAAACTGATTATGACCACGATGGATATCACCAGCAACCTCAATCAGCGACTCGTTGCTCATCAAATGCGGGCCTCCATCCTGCACTACATGAACTCCGATCAATTCAAGCCAGCATTCACCATCGAGCCACAACTGATTTCCGACCTCTTTACGAAGGTAGCTCCTCCTGTCAACTCATTCACGAACGACTCACCCGATGAGTTGAAACCGAAAATCAACTAAACAGGAAAAAGCTCCAGTGAACGTGAGGCAGGAAGAATCGTTCGGGTTAAAGGCAGAAATCAGCTGCAATCATCTGAGAGAACTTCTTGGCCCCGATATCTGAAAGGTGATCACAGTCATAGAAGTCATCATCTGAGAACCGTTTGTCTTCCAAATAGTCACCAATCTCTGCCCCATAGTATTTGTGGCAATAGCCAAGAGTCTCCAGGATGGCTTCCTTCTGTTGAGGAGGAATCTGCTGATAATAGTAAGGTATGGTGGGAGTAATGAGAAGAATTAGGCGGATGTCGTGTTGTCTGCAATAGTCGCAGAGCTGGAACAGAGCCTGTTGGTTATGCTTATAATAATCCCAGTTCTTACAAGTATGTTTTACGATGCGTCGCATACTATAGTCGTAGCTGCATTCTGCTGTGTCTCTTAGCGAAGCTTTGTAGGTGACGCACCAGCCAGACCTGTCACATTCCACTTCTTCACCATTCCAGTGTTTTTCTATTTTCTTAAAGGTGTTGGTAGCGCTGGTTATCTCGTAATTGTATTTGGAAAGGACAGAATAGTCACCGCAATCCATATAAAGTTGATAGGATGTGCACAGGTACCATCCTTCGCTCGTTTCGAGCGGAGGATCAAACAGAATACCATTATCAACAGCAGTGATAACAGTCTTAGGATGGAGCCTTGGTGCGAACTTTTCAAGCAGTTTGTAGTCGTAGTCGTACGTCTGTGAGATATGAGCCAGATTGAATGCCCGTTCGTTGAAATACTGAGGATTGAGTCCCATATAGGTGTGCGAGGCCCCCAGTATGAGTGTCTCAACAGAGTCGCCAAGTTGACATACTCTCTCATATTTCAGCTTGTAGGAATTGGGGAATGACCTAAGAAGACATTCGCATACCACAATCGCTACGATGAGTGGAGCAAGGAAAAGTACTATCAGTCTGTATTTCTTCTTCATGAGTGCAAAGTTACAAAAACAATGAGAGAAATGCAAACTAATACCAGAAGAAATGATGTTTTTATGATGAAGTGGCTTATTTTTTCGACTGAGTATACAATAATCAAATAATTTTTGTACTTTTGCAGTACAAACAAATACGATGCTTTCTTTCAATCAATTAATACGGAACTTGAAGCGTGACTGTACGGGCTTTCATACCCTCAGAGTGGCTTTGATAGGTGACAGCGCAACTCAGCTGTTAGCTAAAGCCCTACGTGGCATGAGTATTGAACGCTCGTTTCAGATGCATTTATTTGAAGCAGCGTACAATCAGGTGGAACGCCAGTTTATGGATCCATCAAGTGAGTTGTATGAGTTCGATGCTGATATCATCGTCGTATTCCAGTCAACTCACAAGCTGGGTGAATACCATAGTGGACTTCCTATTGAAGGTCAAGCCTCACTTGCCGACGAACGCCTCTCTTTTGTGGCGTCTATCTGCGAGAACCCCTCTTTGGCCAATAAAAAGATCATTTACTTCAACTATTCGGAGATTGAGGATACGGTCTTCGGGAGTTATGCCAATAAAGTGACATCATCGCTGTCGTATCAGGTACGGAAACTGAACTTTGAGTTGATGAACCTCTCGCAGCAGTATCCGAACCTCTTCATCTGTGATATTGCCGGTCTTCAGAATAAGTTTGGTCGCGATTTTATGTTTGCGCCAAACGTCTATGTCAGCACAGAGATGATTCTGAGCGTGGATGCCCTGCCATACGTGGCCTCAAGGGTTATGGATATCATCTGCGCCATCAAGGGACAGTTCAAGAAGTGCCTGATTCTCGACCTGGACAATACTGTCTGGGGTGGTGTCATCGGTGATGACGGGTTAGAGGGCATTCAGCTTGGTCATGGACTGGGTATCGGTAAGGCCTTTACAGAGTTCCAGATGTGGGTAAAGAAACTGAAACAGCGTGGTATCATCATCTGTGTCGTTTCAAAGAACGATGAAGAGACCGCGAAAGAGCCATTCGAGCATCATCCCGATATGGTCTTGAAACTCGACGACATTGCAGTATTTCAAGCTAATTGGGAGACGAAGGTTGACAATATCCGCACCATCCAGCGTATCCTGAACATCGGTTTTGACTCGATGGTGTTCCTCGACGACAATCCCTTTGAGCGGAACATCGTACGCGAGAACATACCCGGCATCACCGTTCCGGAACTGCCTGAAGATCCAGGAGAATATCTGGAATACCTCTATTCGCTTAACCTCTTTGAGACAGCCTCCTACAGTCAGGCAGACAAGGACCGTACCAAGCAATACCAAGTGGAAGCCCAGCGCGTGTCGCTACAGAAGACATTCGAGAACGAAGCAGATTTCCTTAAGTCGCTGGATATGGTATCCACCGTAAGTGGATTCACAAAGTTCAATACACCTCGTATCGCACAGCTCTCACAGCGCAGCAACCAGTTCAACTTGAGGACGGTACGCTATACAGAAGCAGATATTACGGCTTTGGCTGAGGACCCGAACGTGATTGACCTGAGCTTTACACTCGAGGATAAGTTCGGAGATAACGGTCTGATTGCGGTCATCATCATGAAGCGACAGGATGCAGAGACGCTCTTTGTAGATACTTGGCTCATGAGTTGCCGTGTATTGAAGCGTGGCATGGAGAACTTTACCCTCAACACGATGGTGGAGCGAGCCAGGAAAGCCGGATATCAGAGAATCATTGGCGAATATCTGCCTACCACTAAAAACAAGATGGTGGAGCAGCACTATACGGATCTTGGATTCCAACCGCTCGCACATACATCGACAGCCCAGTATGTGCTGAATATCAGCCAGTACAAGATGCTAGAATGTTTTATTACGACAAAAGAAGTTTAAGTCAAAGTAGCAAAAAAGCCAATTAATATATATGGAAAGAAAAGAAATTTTCAGCAAGCTCAATGAAATCTTCATTGATGTACTCGATCTGGACGAGTGCAACCTGACCGATGAGACCAATGCAAATGACATCGAGGAGTGGGACTCCTTGAGCCATATTCAACTCATTGTTGCCATCGAGAAGAGGTTCGGAATCAAGTTCACCTCCCTGGAAATCATGAAATGGAGAAACGTTGGTGAGCTTGTCGATTCCATTTTGTCAAAGAAATAGAGGTAATGAATCCACAGTCTATCGGTTTCCTCAGCTTCTGTGTGGTCGTTCTGACAGCCAATGGTCTCTTGCAGAGGTTCTCCGTACGCTGGCAGAACGGTTTGCTTTTGCTGGCCAGTTGTGTGTTCTATGCGATGGCTGATTGGGTCATGCTCTTCCTAATGATGGGAATGAGTGTGGTTTATTGGTGGCTTGGCGGTCTGCTCAAGAGGCTGATGAATAAAGGGCGTACAGCAGATGCCTCCAGACTGACCACATTCAGCGTATGTATCGCCATATGTTTGTTGTGTTACTTCAAATATTTGGGCTTTTTTGTAGAACAGGTAGGTTGCCTGTTACAGATGTTTGGGATTCATTCCAGCCTCAGCCTGTCCATTCTCTTACCTTTGGGATTGAGTTTCTATACGTTTAAACTGATCAGTTACATCATAGAGATTCATCGCGAACATATAGAGCCGTGCGACAATCTCATGACATTCTCTCTATATATTTCCTTTTTCCCGACAGTAATGGCGGGCCCTATTGACAGATCAGGCACATTTCTCCCTCAATTGAAAAAGACTCGCAGAGTAGATGCAGACGCGCTCATTCAGGGAGCGAAGACAATGCTGTGGGGTTACTTCCTGAAAATATGTATCGCTGACCCTCTTTCCTTGGCGACAGACGAGACTTGGAACACATTTGATTCGTTGCCTGCATCTACCGTATTAGCTGCAGCATTGATTTATCCTATTCAGATGTATGCAGACTTTTGCGGTTATTCCTGTATCGCTATCGGACTGGGACGAATGCTCGGACTGGTCGTCACAGAGAACTTCAACAGACCGTTTCTTGCCCGTAATGTAGCAGAGTACTGGCGAAGATGGCACATGTCTCTGACCAATTGGCTGACCGATTATGTCTTTATGCCCTTGAATATCACATGGCGTGAATATGGCAACAGGGGTATCATGCTGGCCATAATTGTCAATATGATAGTCGTCGGGATATGGCACGGTGCCAACTGGACATACCTGCTGTTCGGTTTGTATCACGGCTTGCTTTTCCTGCCACTTATCTACTCAGGGACCTTTACCCGAAAGAAGAAGCTGAAGCCAGGAAAATGGGGTCTTCCTACCCTGCATGACGGTATGTACATGGTTGGAACCTATCTGTTAGTGACAATAGGATTTGTTGCTTTCCGCGCACCAGACGTAGGGAGCATTTTCGGTTTTCTGGGCGCTATCTTTGACAGCAGCATCATGGAGATTCCCCACATTCCACAATTCCGATTGTTGTATCTGGCGTTTATCGCAATACTGCTGGTGAACGACTGGATATACCGAGACAGTCCTTCTCCTCTTCATTTCAACGGGACAGGTCTGTTCAGATACCGTCTGGTACGCTGGTTCATCTACTACCTGCTGCTATTTGCAATCTACATCTATTCCGATGCGGAATCCCAGCAATTTATCTATGTCCAGTTCTGACCGATAACTCAGAGTCATGTCCACAGGCAGAAGATTGTGAACTCCAACTTCAGAAAGTAATTCATTTCTTCTTTTTTACATAATCATTAGCGGGCGGGGTATTTTTGAGCAGCCTTCCTTCTGAATTCCTTAGGCGTACAACCTACCATTTGTGCAAAAGCCCTCCAGAAAGTAGTACGAGACTGAAATCCACATGCTGGATATATATCCTCAATAGAATCATTCGTTGTCATGAGGAGGCTCTTCGCATACCTCACCCTGAAGGAGTTTACATAGCTCGTAAAGGTGGTATGCAGATACTGGTTAATGAGGTTCGACAGATACGTTCGGTTCGTACCCAGTTCAGCAGCAAGGGTAGCCATAGATAGGTCTGGCTGTAGGAACAACTGCTGGTTCTCCATCAATTCATTCAATCGACGAGCTTTGTCGCCATAAAACGAAACCTGATCGTGCATCTGAAAAGGTTGATCGACAGAAGAATCACGAACAGGAAGTTTAGCTGGACGTACCTGAGGTTGCGGAAGAACAGGAGACGGAATCGTTGATAAGACCATCTGCTCATCTTCATTAGGCAACTCCCGATGGAGTTTATGGAAATCCAAAATACCTCGCCTTAATAATAATGTAAGAATCGAATAAACCAAAATCAGAACAATCATAGCGATAATCTTGGCTAAACGCATATCTACATCATACATCACAACTCTAATCACAAGTGTTGCATACATTGCCCACATCATGACAGCAAACCAACCATAAGCATGTTTTTCATGTTTCACTTCATGGCGTCGCATTTCCTTCACTGTAATCACTTGAAGAACGATTACACTTATCGTCGCATAACCCAAAGACAACCAAGCTATTACATATAGAAGTGTTTGATTATTATTGACAGAATAAAAAAGGAAAGCAAAAAGAAAAGGTAGATTATGAGCAAGTACATAACGTATCTTCATCCTTCGCGCCATCAGTATCTCATAACACAAGACGATGATGGCTGGTATTACTAAATTCCACAGCAAATTGAGTTGTCCTCCATAAAGAATAGGATAATCGCTGAAGTAACTGGAGTAAATGGTTAATGCATACATAGCACCCATCGCCAATTGAAGAACACCATAAATCCGATAGATGTGAGAATGACGTGCATAGACGAACAAATGCCCTGCCTCAACAATGAAAAAGGTCATCGTAACCGTTCTCGTAATCAACAATAAAATATCTAATAGTTCATTATTCATCATAACTCATACTGACGTTCAATTTTGTAACATTTGTTTCATTCTTTCGAAAAGTTTCACTTCGTATTTACGTTTTGAAACTTACAATTGCGATGCAAATATAAGTATTTATTACGGATAACAAGTCCCAATTTGTAAAAAATCTTTTCAAAACATAAAAAAAACATGAGAAAACCCTCATTTTGACTTTTTTGCACTTGATTATTTTGGCTATTTCATAGAAATATCGTACATTTGCACAGAAATTTACACTTTTTCGTATGAAACGAAGCATAAGATACATATTGGCAATTATCACATTTGCAACATCATTTGCTGCTTCTAAGGCTGTGGTTATCACTCCCGATACCATCATCCTTGGCAAGTATCCTTATGTACGATTCACCGAAAAGGGAGCAGACATCCAACTTACCGATAACGAGTTTTATAATATCTCCAGAAAGGTTGTCTTCCCAATCAACAAACACACCCTTCCTGAAGATTCACCATTGTTGAAGGAAATCGAGAACGAACTGATTCCACTCCTCAACAAGGACAGTCTCTCTATCCGCCGACTGATGATTCGAGGTGCAGCTTCTCCAGATGGCCCTTACCAATTCAACAAGAACCTCAGCGAGAAGCGAGGACAAGCGCTGTTCGATTTCTTCAATTCCCATTTGACGAATCCTATCAGCGATGATGCATTCACCCATGAGTTCATCGCAGAAGACTATCACTACCTCTGCGTGATGATGCAAGAGGCAGATGATGCATATTACACGAAAGTGAAAGAACTATGCGACCAATACTTGTCACAGAACAGGTTCACCGCATTGGAAGCAGCTTTGAAGAAAGTTGATGGTGGTAAGTTGTGGAAACATCTGATAAAGAACTATTTCCCAGAACTGCGTGCCTCACGCTTTGTCATCTTCCTCGACAAGCCCGAAAAAGACGATTCGGATGCCGTGAAAGCAGGGCAAGTGAGCGAAGCAGAACAAACGGGTAATAAAGGAATTGCGGTTGTGCCAGAGGTGCCAGAACCCGAAAAGGAAACTGAGCCGGTTATCCTGAAACGTCGTGAGGTGTTGTCAGTCAAGACGAACCTCCTGCTCGACGGAGCCTATATGCCAGGATATGACCGCTGGTGTCCGATACCAAACGTAGCTATCGAATACTACCCACTCTACGGACACTTCACCTTTGGAGCATCCATCGACTTCCCATGGTGGCAAGATTATTGGGATCATAAATACTTCCAAGTTCGAAATTACCAATTGGAAGCACGCTATTACCTTCGTTCGGGAGGTATCGAAAACAATGTTCCTGGTGAGGGAGCCGCCTTCCGAGGTTGGTATGCACAGGCCTATGCTCATGCAGGTCTGTTCAGTCTCTGCTTCGATGCCGATCGTGGTTGGGAAGGCGAAGGATTCGGTGCCGGATTAGGTCTTGGCTATGTACTCCCCATCAGCCGCAATGGACATTGGCGACTGGAGTTCGGAGTGCAAGCAGGTTTCTTCCGCTGCAAGTACGACCCCTATCAGTATGAATGTCCAGTCGATCCGACAGAGCAAGACCACCTGTACTATTACAAATGGACACTACCGTCCGACCTCTTCAAGAAACGGCAGTACAGATACAACTGGATAGGACCTACCCGAATCGGTATAACCCTCAGCTACGACCTGCTCTACAGGCCGGTTCACAAGAAACGAGGTGCCAGCCTCAAAAACTGGGAACTAAAGAAATAAAAACGGAAATAGATATGGATGAAATTACTCATAACGAAGAACAATTTGATACGGTTAGCGAACCAACTGCGACCTATTCTATAAGTCGCACATCAATAAAAAGACAGTCGAAACCTTGCGACGACCCCTTCAATGATGTTGACTTTGGGTATGCGAGGTCTGTTGAAGAACTGAATGCCGCCCTTCTAGAAGCAGAAGCAGAGCGAAAGGATCCGACGAAGTGGATTACCTCTGCGGAGTTTCACGAACGTGTAGAAAGTAAGTACACATGGCTCAGGTAGTATGGCGTGAGAAAGCAGCGAGACTGTTAGCAGCTCACCTTGATTATGCATTTGCAGAGTTTGGGCGCAAAGCACTCAGCAATTGGTATAAAGAAATCAAGCAAATTGAATCACGCATGTCAATCCATCCTGAATCATACACAATCGAGCCGCTATTAGCCGATAAAAGCAAAAAGTATCGAGGTGCAATCATCATGAAGAAATTCAAACTGATCCACTTCTACGATATTAAGACTGATACGGTTTACATTGATTACATTTGGGATATGCGAATGAACCCTGAAATGCTTAAGGAATTGAGCAACTAAATAGACACTCTAAAGGCCAATAAGGCCCATGAGGCCAATGAGACCCATCAAAAAAATAAGAACAAATGATGCCCAACAACCGACATAACATCTTCGCAGCAGCATGGCAGCAGTCATGCCGCTGGGGACATTCTGTACGCCGTCAGACAGCCAGTCTGTTGGCAGCTGTTGTTGTGAGTACCTTATTTTTCACGCTTGCGTGCGAGCGCGAGCCTGTTCTCCACCTCCACGAGGGTGCAGAACCAATAGATATCAACATTCCAATCATCAACCTCGACCTCTCAACCTACTGGGACTATGAGTTCGTCTATGGTGTGACCTACGACTGGAAGGCAGAGTGGTATTACGGATGGGATGCGATAGACTACCAGATCTTCGGAAATATCGGATATACCGAGCCAAAGGTATTCAACCTACGTAGATACTTCACCTTCCACATCCCATTCGCTCCTCACACACAGGTGATTGCCAACACCGTCACAGGAAACTCCTTCCAAGGAAAGTACAATTTCGGTTTCTGGGACCTGCTCGTTTGGAACGACGTGGTTACCATCGATGGAATTCAGAGTTTGAACTTCGACGAATCCACAACACTTGACTATGTAACGGCTTACACCAACCAGACCATGGTTCCGACCCGATATCAGGCTCCGAAATACACCCGTGCATTCTACGAACCCGAGGCACTCTTCTCAGCCTATGAACAGGCCATCGAAGTCAACGAAAACCTTGACGGATTCGAGTACGATCCTGTGCGCGATTTGTGGGTCAAGCGTTTGGACATGCTTTTGAAACCTGTAACTTACATTTATCTCCCACAGATTATTCTGCACAACAACCATAACAAGATTGTCAACGTAGATGGATCGGGCAACCTCTCTGGAATGGCCCGTACGGTGAACATCAACACAGGTATATCTGGTTCAGATGCCGTCACCGTCCACTACAATGTGCGATTCAAGCCATACTGCCTCAAAGACCAAGAGGTGGTCGACATCATCGGAGGACGCCTCATGACCTTCGGAATGTGCGACCTCAATCCAAATGCCATCACACGGCAGGAAGATATACCAGAAAATCGTCGTCACTTCATGGATGTCACCATGCTGTTCAACAACGGTATCGACTCCACCTTCGTGTTCGACGTAACCGACCAAGTAAGGCAGAAGTACAAAGGAGGGGTGCTCACCATCGAACTCGATATGGACACCATCCCAGTTCCATCACGATCAGGAGGCTCTGCCTTCGATGCCGTTGTGAAAGACTACGAAGATGGAGGAACCCACGAATTTGAGATGTAAAACCCATAAGGCCCATGAGCCCAATAAGCCCCATGAGCCCAATCAAACAAGAAAACAAATGTCAAAAGAAGATATGAATATGAAAACAAGAAATCTTTTAGTACTTGCAACAGCCATCGTAGCGTTGGCAAGTTGCTCCAATGAAGAGTTTGTTGGACAAGGTTTGTCCACTCCAGACCCAACCACGAAATCAATACCTATCAGCTTTGGACAGGATTTCAAAGCAGTCACTCGTGCATCACACGAGAAATCTGCAGAACTGCTGGGCAAAAAGTTCTTACTCTATGGCACCAAGACCATTGGAGGAACCACAAGTCCCGTCTTTGACAACTTTGTAGTAGAGTATGTTGCCAGTTCAGCAGGTAATTCACTCACGAACTCCGACGATTGGGAGTATTCAGGTAAGGTATCTAAGAAAGGTGCCACCCAGACTGTCAAATATTGGGATTATAGTGCCGAGCGTTTCGACTTCGTAGCAGCAGCAGGTCTTGCTGACGACGAACTCATCACCAGCACTACTCAAGGAATGCGTATCAATGTCACAGATGCCGCATCCATGACGAGCATCTACGTTGCCGATCGTATAACAGCGACTCCTACGGCACAGGAAAAGACAGAAACGACTCCTGCAACCACCCCATACAACAACACGGTACAGTTCCAGTTCCGTCGTTTGGGAGCCCAGATGCGTATCGGTTTCTATGAGACCGTTCCTGGATACGCCGTAAAGGACCTTGTGTTCTACTATATCGGAGCACCTTCGGGTAGCAAAGAAATCGGAGTGGGATCCGCATTCCCAACGTCAGGTAAATACACCGTAACCTACGATGATGTTACAAATGAAGCAAAGGTATCCTTTGCAGGTGCAGACAACCAGATGGCATTCTGTAACAAATTTGGTCAGTTGGATTACACCTCAGCATTAACTCAGGAAGGCGTAACAGACAAGCCATACCTCACCACAGACGGAAAAGCCAGTGCTACAGCTGTCAATGCGTTCCTGGGTACTACATCCAGTACAGCCACCTATGGCAAAGGCACCTACACCGTCGATGGAGAGTCTGGTGTATCCACCTATTTTAAACCGATTCTTCCCAACGAGAACAATTCGCTGAAGATGCAGTTGCGTGTCGACTACACCCTTATTGCTCTCGACGGTACTGGCGACTCACTCCACGTACGTGATGCTTATGTCAGCGTACCTGCTGATTTCCTGAAGTGGAAGCCCAACTACTCTTATACTTACTTATTTAAGATTTCCGACAAAAGCAACGGCTATACTGGTGAAGGTGGCGGAGGCAACACCACTACTGGTCCTGGTCGCGACCCAGACCCTGAAAACGGTGGCGGAGACAACGATCCGGTCATAGATCCCGAAACGGGCAAGGTGATTCCTCCTTATATCCCCGATCCCAAATATCCATTGATAGACGATCCGGACAACCCAGGCAACAAGATTCCTGACCCCAATGCTCCGCTCGTTCCCAACCCCAAATATCCAGAAGGACCTGATGGCGACCAGCACGACCCATCAAATCCTGTACCTGTGCCATCGATACCCGATCCGTTAAATCCTGGAAACACAATTCCTGACCCAGAGAACCCTGCCAGCCTCTTCCCCATCACATTCGATGCTGTGGTTGTAGAAGCAGAAGAAGGTTCACAGACTGTTTATACAGAGATTGACGGCACAGATAACAGTTCAACTACAGAACACTAAATAATAAATACCTCAATCAAGTATCAACTACTAAATACATACATTATGAGAAAGAATCTGTTAATCATCGCAGCAATTGCCACAACAATGTTGACAGGCTGCTCAAGCGACGATTTCGTGGGAGATGATTCCATTACTGATCCTACGAATCAAGTGCCCATCAACTTTGGATCCTACTTCAAAGCGATGACTCGTGCAGATGTTACAGGCGCTGACGCTGCTGCCCTCCTGGGCAAAAAGTTCGTAGTGTCCGGCTACAAAGGTTCGCAGACCACATGGAATGCAAGCAACAACAGCATCGTCTTCGACAACTACCTGGTAGAATGGAGCGAGAATACAGCCAATACCACAGAGTCTAATACGAACAACTGGGAATATGTCGGTAAAGATCGTATTCAGCATGCCATCGACAATGGTGTTACTGCTCAGACCATCAAGTACTGGGACTACAGCAAGCCTCAGTACGACTTCATTGCTTGGTCAACGGGTGATAAGACTGCAATATTCACTGAGCCTACTACAGGTATCCCTGCAGGAAGTGTTCTCGTTTCAGCTATCACACCTTCTACCATCGGTACTAAGGCTTACACCTTCACAGGTTCTGCTGCAGACTTGGCAAACTGCTATATAGCTGACATCGTGACAGCAAAGAAAGGTGCTGATTATAACAAACCTGTTACCTTCCGTTTCCGTCAACTCGGTACTAAGGTACGTATCGGTATCTACGAGACCGTTCCTGGCTACTCAGTAAAGGATGTGAAGTTCTATAGTGGTGCTGCTGTAGCACTCACAGGCGACGCAACAGATGCTAATGCGAAGATTTTCTCCACCGTTGAAAATGGTATCTTCCAACAAGGAACCTACACTATCACTTTCCCAACTGTGGACGATGAATCATCTGCAGACAACAACCAAGCTCATGTTACATTTGCACCAAAATCAGGAGCTGCACAAGAGAAAGTGGTCAACTGGGGTGGTTTGACATACACCACAAAAGAAGATGGCGAGAAGTCAACAGATAATGTTTACCTTGGTCGCACGTCCAACAAGGCATCGTTTGCTGGTAATGCAGCCAACAACTATTATGTTGTCTATCTGCCAAACGAAAGTGGTACGAACCTCAACCTACGTGTGAACTACACACTGGAGTCAACCGACGGTAGTGGTGAGGTCATCGAAGTGAAGGGTGCTACCGCTCAGGTTCCATCCATCTATACACAATGGAAGCCTGGCTTTGCTTACACCTATCTCTTCAAGATTTCTGATAAGACTAATGGCCACACAGGTGTTTATGACCCAACACAGCCAGATAACACCACTGTCAACTCAGATCCCGCGGGTCTCTACCCTATCACCTTCGATGCCATCGTAGTGAACGCAGAGGACAACGATCAGACACAGGAGACCATTACACTTGTCTCTACACCAAGCATCACCACCTACCAGAAAGGCTCTAACGTTGTGAACAACAACGAATATGCAACTGGTAATCCTATCTACGTTACTGTCAACGATGGTACAACCGCTTCTACTCCTGACCTTGCCAACGGTGCTCTTCAGGACCTCACAGGCAAAGCAACCCTCTATACTCTTACGGGCAACTACACAGAAGCAGAAGTTGTTGATGCATTGGCTGTACGAGAAGATGGTACTGGCATCAAGGGCCGCAGCGGACTGGTGCTGACTCCAGCTACTCTTGAACTTACTAACAAAGTTGAATATGGTGTTGATGGCAATGCTATCGACCTAACTGATGGTGCCACGAAGAAAGCGGCTAAGTTCACTCCTACTGCCACTACCACATACGCATTCGTTTACACTAAGACAGCTCCAACTAGCACAACTGATTGCTACGAGCAAGTCACAAAAGCTGCAGGAGCAGACGTAACGGGTCTATACCGCAACTTCAATCTGACTGCCGTAACAGGTGATGCACGATTTGGAGCAACATATATGAAAATGACTGATGGTGTCTTAACTCCGGAAACGAAGTTTGTGGGACAAGCTGTAACAAACCTCTACACACCTTCAGGTGATGCTGAACCTTACACTTACACCTCTGCTTCAGGCTATGCTGCAACAGGTACTACCTATTACTATACAACCGACGGTGGTACCACTTACAAAGCAGTTCACCCTGTAGATTATGCTGACTTTGCAAGTGCAACAGACCTCTACACCTTCAACGGTACAACTTACACCCTTAAGACTGATACCGAGCCTCAAGATGGTACTGCTTACTATCAGAAGACAACTGTCGGAACAGAGGATGTTTACACCTACTGTGTTATCCTACCAGAGCAGGTTGATGGCTTGTACATATATCAGTTCGATGCAAATGGCAAGTATGAATGTATGGCTGGTGAGAAAGCATTAGCTGATCATGGTTACTTCGACAAGTACACCAAGAACAACGGTGTTTATTACACAAAGATTATTAAGGTTCAATAATACCAATTTGCCAGGTGGGGTTCGACTCCCCTCCTGGTAGCAAAAACCCAATCCCAAGGGTGAGGGTCTGAGACGAAAAAAACGAACTCAAAAAAGGCGACGGTCGCACGGGTTCAGTTCGCAGTTACCTCGCAGTTACCTCGCAGTTACCTCGCAGTTACCTCGCAGTTAAGTCGCAGGTAAGAAAAGGGCGATAAGCTCACCAACAAAAGAAACAAAACTCAAATGAGAATAAATAAATAATAAAGTATAATTATTAAAAATGAAGATTATGAAAAAAAGTTATTTAATCCTCGCAGCCATCGCAAGTGTAGCACTTGCAAGCTGCTCAAGCGAAGAGTACCTGGGGGAATTCGAAGGAGCCATCCATGGAGAAAAGGCGATTTCGTTCAATTCGGAATATGGCAGAATTACGCGTGCAACTGGAAGTGATGCCGCAGATTCTCTGAATAACGCATTTGTATTTGCTGGAACAAAAACTGGAGAAGATGCTGGAGAAGATGCAACATCTACTGTTTTTGACCAATACAATGCTAAGTATGTAACGAATACTGCTGGTACGACAGAGTCGAATAGCAACAACTGGGAGTATGTAAGTTACTCACCAGCAAAAACTACCAATTTGCCAAGTGGTGCTACTCAGTCTATCAAGTATTGGGACTATAGTACTAAGCAGTATGACTTTGCTGCCTTCTCTGTAGGCAAAAACTCTGCTGTAACAACTGCCCCTAACGCTGGAGAGATTAAGATCACTTCAATAGACCTTAGTAAGAAAGGGACAGCTAATGCTGCTTATTCACTTGAAGGATCTGTAGCAGACTTAATGGGATGTTACATCTCAGACCTTGTAACGGCTTACAATCAAAGTAGTGTTAGTGATTACGGACAACCTGTTCAGTTTAAGTTCCGTTCTATGGCAACAAAGATTCGCCTTGCATTCTATGAGACAGTTCCTGGTTACTCTGTAAAAGACGTAAAATTCTATGCTCTTGCAAAAGCTGATGAAGGAGCATCTCCTGCTGCACCAACAGCTACTCCAACCCTCTTCACGTCTACTGCTGTTTTACCTGCAGGTGCAGGCAAAATGGAAGTGAGCTTCCCAACAGCAGGATGGACAAATTCACCAAACGATGGAAATGCCACTGACTACAACAAGGCGCATGTTAAATTTACTTTAGGAGATGGACAAACTGCTGCCTCCACCTTAGTATTATGGGGTGCAGAAAAAGGTGCTTTAGCTCATTTCGCCAGCAAAGAGAAATCTGAGGACGACGGTGATTATATCGGTCGTACTTCCGATGCTGCTACATACGCTGATGGCATTCACCATACTACTGTATCTGGCGAAACTACTGTTATTACGTATAACCCTGCAAAATCATACTACACCATTCTTCCTAATGAAGATGGTGCCAATCTGCAGCTTCGCATCAAATACACCCTCGTTTCTACTGATGGTTCCGATGAAGAGATTGTGGTTGACAATGCAACTGCTGTAGTTCCTGCTGAGTTAGCACAGTGGCAGCCCAACTATGCTTACACCTACATCTTCAAGATTTCTGACATGACGAATGGTTCAACAGGTGTTGATGGTGACGGTAATACAGTTTATGGTTTGACTCCAATCACTTTGGATGCCGTTGTTGTAAACAGTGAAGATAATGGTATTCAGGAGACTATCACTACCGTTTCAGAACCAAGCATCACTACTTATAGTGAGGGAAAGGTTGTAACAGTTAATAACGAATACAATGTAGGTGCTCCTATCTATGTTGTAGTAAACAACGGAACAAACAATGTCGTACTATCAGTAGGTACAAATGCCAAACTCTATACTGCTACAATAGAAGACGGTGCTAATCAGACAATCAGCGAATCATCAGTAGAAAATGCGATTGCTCAAAACACTGACGGATATGACATTGGAGAAGTCTTAACATCAGGAACTAGTCTCGATGGCTATTACACTTATAATACAACGACAGGAACATATACTCCTTGCGAAGCAAGTGGCACAGCAGATGGTATAGCTACGTATTACAAACAAGCTGCTTATTCTGTCAAGGACGCTAATGGTAAGAAGTTAGTAATTAATAATGCCACAGGTCTTGAAGCTGTTTCAAAGATAGACGCAGATGACTCTCCAACAGGAAAAGACATCACAGTTCCTGGTGCAAAATTCACGCCATCAGATGCTGGCACTTATGTATTCCAGTATGAGAAGAAAGCTGCTGTAGCAGCGACTTATACAGCTGCAACAGGTACTTATGTATCAGGAACCACCTATTATACTGATAATACAGGAGCTACTACCGTTGACACTTCTTCCTTTGAAGAAGGTGTCACAGATGTATCGTCTTATTATGTGCTAACCACTCCTGCAACTCCTGCTGAATATCAATACAAGGTGATTATTGTTCAATAACCCCAGATTATCATTCAATAACCCATCATTAGCTCAGCGGGGTTCGACTCCCCGCTGGGTAACAAAAGAAAGAAAGGCCCAGAAAAAACCATAGGTCACATAGGTCACATAAGTTACATAGGTCTCATGAGACCCATAAACAAGCAAAAAAGATCAAATCAAAATGGAAGCTCCAAAAACATTCCTCCCAAAGGGTGGCGGTTATGAAAACCTAACGGTGTACAAAAAGGCTACGATCATCTACGACCTGACCTTCTACTTCACTAACAGGTTCCTAACCAAGGGCGACCGTACCATCGACCAGATGGTGCAGGCCGCACGCTCGGGTAAGCAGAATATTGCCGAAGGGAGTGCAGCCAGTTCCACCTCGTCAGAGACGGAACTGAAGCTGATGAATGTGGCACGCGCCAGCATGCAGGAGCTGTTAGTGGACTATGAGGACTACCTGCGAGTGCGCAACCTACTTCTGTGGCCGCTTCAAGACGAACGAGCAGTCAGAACCCGGGAGTTCTGCAAGACTCACACTGAAGTAGCCCATTACATGACCGACATTGAACGGCGCTCCGACGAAGCTTTAGCCAACATCGCCATCACGCTCATCCACCAGTTCGACAACATGATGGGCAAGCTACTGGACCGTCTGCAGACGGACTTCGTCGAAAAAGGCGGCATCCGCGAGCAGATGACAGCAGCCCGTCTGGGCTACCGCAATGAGCAGAAGGACCACATTGCGAAGCTGGAGGCAGAGAACCACCACCTGAAAGCCCGCATCGCGGAGCTTGAGCAAAAGCTCAAGGGGCCAATGAGGCTCATAGGGATGATAAGCCTCATGGGGCTTATGGGGCTTATGAGTTGCTCGAAGGAACAGGTGGAGGAGCCTGTACTGCAGGAAGCCATCTGTTTCAATGGAGGACTGCAGGAGAACTCCGACATCACTGCCGGTACACGTGCTGAAGAAGGAACCCCGCTATCCGACCTTGCTAACACCTTCCAGGTATGGGCTTTCAAGAACATGAGCTATGAGGAAAGTACAGAATCCTACGCAGCACTTCAAGAAGTCATGCATGACTACACTGTGAACTGGAGAGAGAACAGCGCCAACACCACCACAAGCAACAGCAGTGGTTGGGAATACGTCAATCAACAACCCAGTGGCAGAACAGAACAAAGTATCAAGTACTGGGACCTCAGCGCCAAGGCATATAAGTTCTTCGGTTATGTACTACCTACGACTGGTGCTGTGGAAGTAGAGTTCTATAAGTCCAATGGGACTGATGGGGCTTATGAGGCTTATGAGGTTAATGGGAATTACAGCAAATGCCGCATGAGCTTCACGACAGATGCTCGTGAGGAAGCAGCTGCACCATACTTCTCCAAGTTATGGTTTAGCAATAACTCCCCAGGAAGTGAACATATCTACCCCAGCATGGTGAAGATGCAGTTCTTCAAGCCTTTCGCCAAGGTACGTTTTATGTTCAAGTTTGCGGCCCCCGACGAACCGATATTGATTGAATTGCCACATTTCTTCCCAACTAATCAAGGACGTCAGATTCACTTGAGCGGAACGTTCAGACTCATCTATCCTCTAACAGGAGACGAGACGAAAGAGAGTTGGGAAACAGAGGACATCACCTATGCAATGGCAGCATTCACACAGGACTACTACGAAGCAGCCGCAAACGAGACAGACGAAACGGTGTTAGCAAACCAAAAGCACTGGTACACCGTCCTGCCAGCTAAGAATCAAGGGGCTTACACCCTCACGGTACGTGTGAACGGAGAAGAGCGCGCCTGCTATGTGCCTGCCGAATATATGGATTGGCTACCTGGATACAGCTATACATATATCTTCAAGGTGAACGAAGATGGAGGTGTCAAGTTCGATGCCATCAACATAGCATTCACGGACTGGCAAGGAAATACGGAGAAAGAGAAAATCGTGTATAACTGGTGAGGCCAATGGGGCTCATGGGGCCAATGAGGCTAATAGGGCCAATGGGGCCAATGAGAAAAAAGAAAAAAGAAAAAAAGATGACAAAAACAAACGACATAAAGAGCAAGGTGATGAGAATCATGAGGCCAATGGGGCTTATGGGGCTAATAGGGCTTATGGGGCTTATGGGGCTCATGGGTTGCTCGAAGGAGCAGGTGGAAGAGGTGCGTCGTTCTGCTTCTGCAGAGTTGATGTCGTATGCAACGATTTTCACCGATGAGGATCCTAACTCACAAAGTGAAACCAGAAGGGCGGTGGTTTGGCCTCCAGACGGTTACAAACTCTACAAGGATTTAACAGGTGCGGACGCTGTAATGATGTCGAACGAGAATGCAGCTATCGGTGTGTTCTTCACGCAGGATTCACCAACAAAGGTAGAGACGCGTAAGTTCAGGTATGTTGGCGGCAATGATGCTCAGTGGCGCATGAACGAGGAGTTGGAAAGCGGAGGAGAATACTATCTTTATGGTTATATACCACTTGACGCAGCGAGTGTGAGCATTCAGCCTGACGCAACGACTGGCAACTATGCTGATGGAGCACAACTGACATTCACGGGATTGAGCAGTGTGATGAATAAAGATATATGTGTGATGGTAGGTGCAAAGGAAGGAACTACCGCAAATAGTGCAGACACCTATCATGAAGTAACAGATGTGACTGAGGGAACAACTACCGTTACAGGTTTATACGAAAAAAATGGAAATGATTATGTACTAACGGCAGACACAAAAGCTCAAAGTGGCAAAACCTACTATCGGAAAGATTTCTTGGCTACCGGTAAGTTCGATGTTGACATCAACGTAGGTGAGAATGCACATAACAATCTCTTCCTGCTGTTCGACCATATCTACTCAGCCTTGAGTTTCCGGTTTAAGATCAGTACTAAGTACCATCAGTTACGTGACATCAAGCTGAAAAAACTTGAGTTGATTGCATATAACGATGCCAATTTCAAGACAAAGATGAAGAAATATCAAAGTGCAACCATCACACTTAAGGCAACAACCGACGGGTCCTCCCCTATGCCGAGCAACATTACCTTCACGCCAGACAACAGCAGTGGAGACATCGGATATATACTTATCTACGAGGATTTGGAGAACCCCTATCTACTGAAAACTAACGATGATTCAGAAATGATTGGTTTCGTGCCTCGAAATGCGAATTACTTCATGTTGCGCTCTACATACGATGTTTATGACAGGTCCGGGAATCTCGTCCGCAAGGACTGTATGGCAGAGAATAAAATAAACCTGCCTTATCTGTTCAACCAAGATCAATTGGAATACGGACACCGATATATCATCAGGCTCCTCGTTGAGCCCACCTACCTATACCAGCTCTCGGATCCAGACTTGGACAACCCGACGATAAAGGTGGGCAGTTAGAGGGCCAATATGCCCAATGAGGCCAATGGGGCCAATGGGGCCAATGAGACAAAAAAAAGAACAAAAGAACAAAAGACAATGATAAAGAGCAAAGACATAATGATGATAAAGAAGCTCATGGGGCCAATGGGGCTTATGAGGCTTATGAGGCTCATTAGGCTCATGGGGCTTATGGGGCTGATAGGCTTTATGGGGCTTCAGCCTTTGATGGCACAGGATGCAGCACAGGATGAGCCGAAGCCTATCATCGTGAAAGGAAATGTTTACGGCGGTGGTAATAAGGGTAAGGTAGATGGCAACACCACTGTAACTGTTGTGAGCGGAGACCTGCATATGGTCTTCGGAGGTGCCCGCATGGCTGATGTGGGAGGTCGTAGCTTTGTCAACATCGATGGTGAGAACACCACAGAATATATCATGGCTAATCAGGTCTATGGAGGAAACGACATCTCCGGAACAATCGGTGAAGGTAGTGTTGAGACCACAGTCCCAGCGGAACTGACGGCAGTGAAACGAACAGACGCAGATGCCAACAACCCGAAAAAGAATGAGATAGACAACACATGGAAGTCTTTTGTACGTGTCAGTGGTAATAATGAAGATATCGTATCTGCGACAGCAACCACCTCTACCAAACATGCTGTCTATATCGGTGCCCTCTTCGGTGGTGGTGATGGCGAATACGAATATACAGATGAAGACGGAGATCCACTCAAAGATGAGAACGGTCACTATTACGTTAACAAAGTCAAGAAAGAATACAATACTTCCACACAACAACAAGTTATTACAAGAACCAAAATCGCTACTCGCGAAACACCATTTAATCTCCCGACACTCAGGAAGACCTACCTGGAAATCAATGGAGGTTCTATTGTCTATGCCTTCGGTGGAGGAAACAATGCCACTGTGACTGAAGCGACTGTCATCAATGTGGACAACCCGACCAAAGTGGTCAGCAGTATTAAAGACCCAAACAATCCTAACAAGCGCGTTTCGGATAATGAATTGTTGACTTCCGAACGAATCTTGGAAATGGGCATCAACCCTGGTCTGAGCCATCCGAACAGCGATGCATTCCAGATTGGTAGCCTCTTTGGAGGAAACAACAACACAGCAATGGCCATCATGCCAACCTGGAATCTGCAGTCAGGTTTGATTCGTAATGTATATAGTGGAGGTAACCGAGGTGATATGATTTCATCAAAAGGTCTTCTGCTGAAAATCGCCCCTGCAGAGATGAACGGAGAGAATGAGCATGACCTTGCAAAGAACGACCATCCGTTGGTCATTGACAACGTCTATGGAGGATGTCGTATAGCTGACGTACGTCCGATGGAGTTGAAAAATGGCGAATACAAAGACGTGGAACAAGTCTATAACCTCGAAGGTTATAAATTCCCGCATAATCTGGCAGCCCGTACGTTGATCTATGGTGGTGACATCAATAATGTCTATGGAGGTAACGATATCCGTGGAAAAGTTTACTTTGGAAATGCCTTAGGTATTTATACTAGCGTACGCGGTAATATCTACGGAGGAGGAAACGGTTCGTATGCCTATACAGACAACCCTGTTAATCAGTATAACCCAACCTATGGTGACCTTTATTATAATCCAGGCACTAACTCTGTTGAAGCCCTCACCGAGTTGCGTCCACATGCCGAGCAGGTATGTATTCGTTTGGCAGGTACGGAAGCTAAGAAGACCATTATCCATGGTTCTGTCTTCGTGGGAGGAAACTGTGCAACACTGAAGAAGGACGAAAGCCATAAAGACCTCGCTTCTTATCCGCTTGTGGACTTGAAAATGGGATCACATGTCATTGCAGAGAATGTCTTCCTGGGCAACAATGGAGAAAAAATGGTAGCCTACAATAAAACAGGAAAAGACAACGCAGGTAAAGACGAGAAAGATGCGTTGGAAGGCGTTCTGTTAACAATGAAAAAAGAAGGTTTCAGTTCCATCGACCTTCAAAACCCAACGACTTTTGCCCATTATATGGAGGGTGCTGCCATGGATTTAATTCCAAAGGTGTCTTTCGATGATGAACTACGTGGCGACCCAGCCACCTACATTCCTTACTCAAGTCAGGTTGGTTCGCTTTACTTGGGAGGTAACGTAGGTAGTATGACCTACGCTGGCAAAAACGCCATGACACTCAACGCACCTGTCTATATATATAATAAGGTGGTTGGCGGTTGTAACAATGCCGATGTACCAAAGACGGAATATAATGCAGCCTACGAAGGAGGTATCTTAGGAACTCCTTCAGAACTAGCGAGCGATGGGTTATTTAGAGAAGGAAAAGAAGCCAGTGGTGCCATCCAAAACCGACTGGAACTGAACTTCAATGGTACACGTATCCGTCCGCAACGATGGGCTCGTGATAAAAACACTGGTGAGTACTCACTCAATTATTTGGGTCAGGAATATTTGGAGTGGAACACCAAGGTATGGGACGAGACTTCAGAAAGTTTTGAGGATACCGATGTCGGTTATGGAGACAATACCAGTGCCGACCACGATCGTCGATTGATTGGAGGTAATGTATATGGTGGTTGCTACAATACCGGTCACGTGAACGGTAATGTAGTAATCAACATCAACTCCGATGTGTACGAACGCGATGTGCTATTTGCCAAGACTGCTACAGACGAGAATAATATCACATCCATCGTTGACGATCCTGTTGAAGACACCCGTCGCACTGGTGTCATCATAGAGAATCAACGCAATGACTTGATGGCAGTAGGCTTATCAATCTTCGGTGCAGGTAAAGGTTTAGGTACTGAGATATGGGGTAGCACCACCGTCAACCTGAATAAAGGTTATGCCTTCCAAGCTTACGGTGGTGGCGAAGAAGGTTATGTAGGTAAAGGAACCATCGTCACAGACAGCGAAAGCAACACACAATATGATACCGACGGCTTTATTCAGAAAGCCTATAACGATTACGATGCGGCTTACAGCTCCACAGTCAACCTGAACGGAACCAAAACTGTTTTCTCTTCAGAAGAGGCTGTTGCAGATTTGGCTGAAGCAGAATACCTCTATGGTGGAGGTAACGAAGGAAACGTCTGCGGTGACACCTACGTCAATCTGGGCAGCGGACGTATTTACAATGCCTTCGGAGGAGCCAGCAATGCCGATATCTTGGGTTCTACCCAAGTGATCATAGGATCAAACGATGGATTCCCATGGGTGATTGACAACGTCTATGGTGGTAATGACTTTGGCGGAAAAATCTCGGGACATAAAGATTATATTAGCGAAGTCAGAAAGTCTGGTGATACGCCACTTATCTTTGACCAAGAACTGGCAAAATCCTCAACCTATGTGAAGTATCTCCAAGGACGTGTCGATAGTATCTTCGGTGGTTGCTATGGTGAGTACGATTATACAGACCGCATCTTCAAAGACTATACTAATGATGATGGTTCTCCTAAAGAGGGTTTCTTCTTCCCACATCTAAGCGAAAATTCGTTTGTTCACTTCACACCTAACGACAACAGTAACAATAAAGTGGGTCATCTATTCGGCGGTAGTACAGGTGCTCCAGGTAACACCACCACCAATAACGGAATGCAGAACGAGAGTTATGTGCTCATTGATGACACCAAGACCACAGATGCAGAACGTTTTAGCAACGTAGATGTCTATGGAGGTGGAGCCTTCGCCGGTGTAGGTACGCTTAGCTCGAGTGGCATGGGTCGTACCATTGTGGATTTGTATGCTGGCAGTCTCCATAATGTTTATGGAGGATGTAATCAGGAAGGTTTGGTAGGCTATACCCGCGTCAACGTGCCTACCGAATCAACCATCAAACTCAATGCAATCTTCGGTGGTAGCAAAGGCTATGATGCTGAGAAGATTGCAGAAAAGCCAGAACTTAGTGCCCGTTATTGTGACAACTACGTCACGATTGTTGACTTCAAGGGTGCTAACACCATCGTAAACGATGCCATCTATGGTGGCAATCACAACTGCCGCGTCTCATGCGACACCTATATCAATATTGAAGCGCCGGTGATGCAGAGTAGCGGCTATCAGGCAACCATCTATGGTGCAGGTTATGGTGACAAGACTGTAAGCGGTCGTACCAACGTGTTTATGAACGACAGATCCGTTGCTTATAAAGTCTTTGGTGGTGGTCGCGATGGAAACGTCTATAATTTCGCATCCCTTAGGAAATGGTTGGCAGCCCAATTTGTTGCAGGCGGTATGACTGAAGCAAGTGAAGTTGAAAATGCTGTCGTCGCATACGGAGGTCTCCTTACATCATGTGGAGATTACTTTAAAAATTACCCAATCCCATTACCCGAAAAAACAGGGACATACGTAAACTCTGAGGGTACATTTGATGGCACCTACACCATCGATATCATGCCGAAAGATGTTGCAACAAATCCTTTAACTACCTACTACAACACCAATGTTCACTTGATGCAAGGCAGTAGAGTGACGGGATATGCCTACGGTGGCGGACTCGGTTCGAATGCCATTGTCGGTGGTACGACCTACCTTGAGTTGAAGGGCGGTATCGTAGATCGAGACATCTATGGAGGAGGTCAAGGAGGTTCTGTGATGGATGAATATGAACTTGCCAAAGATGAAGCTACTAAAGACTTCGTTGCTACTACCAATGTCTATATTGAAGGCGGTATGGCTCGTAACGTCTATGGTGGCGGCTATATGGGACATGTGGGTAAGCACACAAAACTCGTGAATAGTCAGCTGGTAGATGCCGAAGTCCAAGAATCTTATACAGATGACATTCTCGGTGTAGCCAATGTTACAATTGGTAAGTTGGGCGGTACCAGCTTCATGGATGGTATTCCAGCTATCACGCGTAACGTCTATGGTGCAGGTGAAGGTGGTTCTGTATGGGGCACCACGAATGTCACCATCAACAACGGTTATGTAGGCTATCGCACAGGCTATGTAGCTGTCACAAACGGCTCACTGACTGAAGGATATACATACTACATGGACGAATACGGTGCAGGTAAGTTCACCGCTACAAATGAAGTAGCTGACGAGACTCACAAATATTACTACTTGCCAACCGAAGCTGAATATGTTGAAGAGCTGTTGGATAACGGTAGCAGCATCGATTTGGCCGGTAACGTCTTCGGAGGCGGTTATGTGGTGAACAGTTACGTGGATGAGACCAATGTAGAGATGTACGGCGGTACCCTTCGTGGTAGCCTGTTCGGTGGTGGTGAGGTAGGTCCAATCGGACGTGGAACCGTAAGATACAAAGACACCTACACAACAACAGGATTGGTGAATGGTGATGCCAGAATTTACAAGGCAGGTAAGACCCATGTCACTTTGTTCGACGGTCATGTGATGCGTAATGTCTTCGGTGGTGGCCGTGGTAAGGACAGTTGGGGTGGCGAAGGTACAATGTTTATGAAGCAGAACATGACAGAAGAAGCGTTCGCTAGCTTGGACCTCCAGTGTAAGGGCTTTGTCTTCGGACAAACCGAAGTAAACATTCATGGTGGTGAGGTAGGTACCGACGAAGGTGTGGTACTTGGTTACGGTAATGTATTCGGTGGCGGTGATGTCGGATGTGTCTATAGTGCATACAATACAGCCAATGGCTTGGCTATGGGTAAGAAGTCGGGTAAGCGCTATAATGAAGGAATTGCTGAAAATGCTGATGGTTATAACGACGAAGGCTACTACTACAAATGGGAGAGTAATGGTGAGAGTTATTCCTTTGGTTCTACGAAACGTCTTACCGAGGACTGCAAGGTATTGGTTGAGCCTTGGCTCAAAGCGAACACAGACATCTTAAACTATTCTGCTGGAGATTTTGTCCCCACCTCTGCGCTCAACAATTTGGGCAACAAGAGTGATACACAATGGAGACTACTCGGTAAAGAGGATGTCAACCAAAATGGTATCATCATCCACAACGCTGTTTTTGCCGGAGGTAACACCTCTCCTGGTTCTACGGAGGTGTATGCAAATGCCACTACGGTCTTTGGAAATGCTACAGCATCCATCAACGATGTCTATCACCGTGACCTCATTACCATCGGTAGAGGTCATGTCGGAGGACTCTATGGCGATGGAAACCTCACTCTCGTGGATGGCTATCGTGAGTTAAACATCACCAACTACGGAACCGACTTTTACAGCATCAGCAACGAAATCAACAAGACACAATACGATGCTCTCCCCAAACGTGAGGCAGCCTATTACGAGATTCGTTACAGATGTACTGCATCATGTAGGGACAAGAACGACAGAATGTATAGTATAGGCTCAACCATTACTGCAGACGAGTTGCTGACGAAGTTCGTAAAAATCGTGGGTGATCATGAAGAATCTGTAGTATATAACGGCGATTCGGTGCTCACATATAATGAGACGCAACATGTTTGGGAACCTAATGAGGCCGCAGGTTTCTGGGTTGAGAACGGCGTTTGCTCACGCTATGCAGGTCGTCCGATGAATACCATTCAGCGTGCCGACTTCTGTGGAGTATTCGGTAGTCGTATGGTGATGCAGGGAGCTCAGGACCGTGTGCCAGAGGTGGTGGATTACACCAACTACACCATCAACCGTGTGCGTGAGGTATCACTCAACAAGAAGGTTTCTGTACGTGATGCTGACCAAAACGTGGAGAAGGATAAGGAGCACGGCAACTACTTCGGCATCTACAATACCGTGAACTACCTCGGAGCTTTGACCAGTGATGTGGATTTCCATTCTGCACGTTCCACTGCAAGTGATAATACAATCAATCTGCCGGATGCTGACCCAACAAAAGTTACAATCACTGCAGATGAAACGGCACTGCATACATTAACTGAACAGCCGATTGCTGGTATTACCGCCAATGGTACAAGCCTTACCGCTTCTACAACACAGGCTTTGTATGCATTGCGCTCAAAGGGAATTCAGGGAGTCACGATTAAGCCATCTACAAGTACAACCATCACAGCAGATGAAACGGCACAGCAAACATTAAATGAACAGCCGATTGCTGGAGTCGCCGTCAGTGGTTCGACTGTTACGGTTGAGTCATTAGATGCATATTATCGGTTACTTGCTGCAAATATTAAGGGTGTAACCATTACAAACCCTGTTGAACTCACCGACCAGACGTTCTACGACTGGAAAGCAATCCATCATGAAGAGAAGACACGTAACAACGGTACTTGCCACAATAAAGTAGCATTGGCTTCAGGTGTGCATCTGGAGTTGACTACCGAACAGAGTACGGGTCCTGGTCTCTATGAGAAAAAATGGGGTCTGATTACCGGTGTGGTAGAACTCGACCTGATCAATGTGCAGCCTGGTGTCGGTGGTGGTTTCGTCTATGCAAAGAACGCACATGGAATACGCGACAACAATACCGATAACTCACAATTGTTATTGACAGACCTGAACACTGGTGCTGTTACCAACAAAAAGTTCAAATATGATGAGACCGAGAATACCAAGAAAGAATGGGAAACTTCGGGTAACTTCATCCATAGCACCCAAACCATCATTGATGACTGTTATAACATAGGAGGCAAATATAAGTCAAATTATAATGCCCCCGATGGTGTCCCTGCTCACTATTGGTTTATCAAGGGTTCTGTATATGTTTATGACCAGTATATCTCTGCCTATACAGGTTCACCGAATGCCTATAGTGAGGTTGTCAACATTCCATTGACTATTACATCTGCATCTCATGGCCAGATGAAGTTGATGGATGTGATGCCAAACTACTACGCATATTACGCCAATACAACTGGTTCTACTAAGACTAAACTCAGACCAGACGATGTAATTGAACTGCGTAATATGACCTACAAGCTCAACGACCCAATCACCTATTGGGAATACTTCATGTTGAACGATGAAGAAAAGGCATTATTTGTACCAAAGACGTATATCACAACCGACAGCTGTCAGATAGGTGAAACGGTTTATCCTCAAGGCTACGTGATGGTTCCAACAGAATATGATGATCTGTTCAACAGTGCTGATGAGGTAGACTTCACTCCAGAAGATAACCAAAATAATAATGTGAAAGCTGTCATCATGATAACGAAAGATAAGGACGGCAATCCTATCCAAGAGAAAGACCAGGATGGTAATCCAATCTACAAGGCCTTCAGTGACATCTTCCGTTCATCGAACAACCTGAGCCACGCTACGGGTTATATCCTTACGTATAAGATTAACAACCCAGATCAATGGAATCAGTGGTACACAGAAGAGTCGGATGCTGATCATGACGGAGCCAAATTACGTGAGAAGATTAAGACCAACACAAGCATAACCCCTCTAGGCTATGTTGACGCTCCTACCTATCATCCTACGACTCCTGGTCTGTACGGACAACAGGAATATAAGGTTGGCAATATCATTGCTCAAGACATCTATTATTCATACGAAGGATATAATAGTAATGGTGATGATGACTACGATGACGATGGAGACATCAAGGGATTAAAGCAATTGAACGTAACAATTCCGGACAATCAAGCTGAGTTTGAACCTGCCTTTATCGTAACCAAAGACTTGTTAGAGACAACAAACATTCACTCAGTTGATCAACGCTTATACAAAGGTGCAACATTAGGTAAATCCGGCTATTCTGATGAGACGTGGGCGGAAATGTACACCAAAACAAACAGTGTTGAGCCTGCTTACATCGTGACAAGCACCATCCAACTTGACAAATCGAAATTCATCTACCGTGGTACGTACATGACGAAGGCTGAGAAAGATAAATACAAGACAGACTATAGCGCATTAGCTACCGACATCGAAGCGTCTATCGTTCCTGCATACTACTGTAAGAAACCTGGTATGTATGGTGGTAACTACTTCATGGAGGGTCAGAACTACTATGCGAAGGAAGCCTTCAGCGAACTGTCAGCAGAAGACCGTGACAAGTTCGAATTCAACTACGATGCCCTCGACCTGTTGATTGACTCACTATATAGTTATAGTGGTCAGAATCTATCGGGCAAATTGATTCATAAGGAAGGCGAGAAGTACCAGTACGACTCAAAGGACGGAACAAAGGCTGGTGCCGAAGCAAATGATGCTCACTATTCACTGCCGACATCCATCGATTACACAGCTACTTTCAAGGGTGGTTCACTGACATACACCTATAAGGGTCAGGAGAAAACCATTCAAACGAATGCAGAAATTGATGGCGAAGAATATGAGTCTCTGCTTAACGAGCGTTATTACTATTCACCTATCAATGTAAAACAGACCACGATTGATAATGACCCTACCAAGCTGTATCCGTACTACGTTGTTAACAAGACGATGATGCTTGGTGAAACGCCGTATGCTGCTGGTCAGGTGATTGACAAGGAAACGTATGATGCTCTGCCTGCTACAAACCAGACAAATGACATTACTAAACTGACCTTCAATCAAGAAGGTACATATTACTATTGTCGCCAAGGTTATACAATTGCAGCAGAAGCTGATGGAGGTAAAGGTGTGACGGATTACTACCTAAAACCTGGTAGCACCACCGAACATGCGACTTATACCTACGGACAACAAGTTCCTGCAGAAACGGTTATTACCCAAGACAACTTTAAGGCACTCACCAACAACCAGGCGAACTTCGTCATCCACGGTACAGCACCGACGGAGACCAGTACGCTGTTTGTGACTCGTAACTCAGACATCAAGGATCTGTCGCAAGAGAAGATCATCACAGTGATCTATGAGTACAACTATGTGGAAAGCGATATGTCGGGTATGAACATCGTACCAGTCAGCGAACGTCATGTGCTGAACATCCATATCAACTTCCGTAGCGGTGTACCAACCGTTGAAGACATCACTGCACCTGAGATTGTGCTGCCAGGTACCTCCGTGAGCATCAAGGAGCCTTACGTAGAACCAGGAGCATACGAGGTAACAGGTGGTGGTTGGGAATTGTTCGATGACAAGAACGATGCGACAAGCCATATCAATGGTGTTGAGTACACTCCAAATGTCGATCCACTCTACCTCTATCAAAACAACTACTGGATAGCATACTATGCGAAGACTTATCTAGGTAAGACCTACTCAAATGCTGTACCAGTGAGTGTAGCTAACTACCACGACCTGAAGAAGGTAATGGAGGCAACTACCCACCACTACTACATAGACCATCAAGATGTCATCGATGTTCAGAAGATTGAACCAAAGATTTACATCAACGACTACAGCAAGGATGAGACGGGTAAGAAGGACGGTCTCGACCTGTTCAAGGATCTGTATGACCTGAGTGTGCTCCAGCCAAGTACTTCAGAGATAGACAATGAAACTGGTTTGATGAAGACTGGTGAATTCAAAGATCATAAGCCTTTGAACAACCGTGTTGCTGGAGGAAATCATCTCGAGTTCTTCCTGCGTACGGATATCGAACGTGGAACAGAGACCGTGAAAAATCCTGCCCACGCAACAGATTCAGAAGCACCAGAAACCATCACACAGACTATTCCTTGGACATCTATCGGAAAGGAATCAGGAACCTGCTTCAGTGGTACGCTGCATGGTGACGGACATACGCTCAGTGGTCTCGACAACTCATTGTTCGATGAGCTCTGTGGTGACGTCTACAACCTCGGTGTGACCGGTACGTTCACGGGTGCAGGTATTGCAGAGAGTGGCGGTGGCTATATTGAGAACAGCTGGATTAGTACGACCTCGACTGAGGCGAAGACAACCCAGCCTGTATTCGGTACTCCAAACCGAGACGCAAATGACGCAAGAGGACCTATCCAGGTAGTGAACAGCTACTATCTGGAGGATGATGCAGATGCCTATGACGCAGGCACCACTACACCGAAGACGGGTTCATACACCAAGCAGATTACAGATCATAACGTTAGTGCTCACGGTACACCAATCCGTAAGCCTGCTAAGGCCTTCTACAACGGTGAGGTTGCTTACGACTTGAACGGCTTCTACCTGTACAAGCGTTATAACGACCATGCTAAACCTAGCGGTTCTGCGACTTACCACTACTGGTTGTCAGGCAATGACGAACGTCAGGATGGAACATACGCAAGCAATCCTACTTACAGCTCTGCAGGTTACAACAACTCTATGTATGTAGAGGATCGCTTCGCTGACGGTGACTTCCGCTATGCAGAAGGAAACATCCCTGAAGCAAAAGACAAGCGTCAGTACTCATACACCATTGAAGAAGAAGGCCCGGAGAAAGGTAAGATCAAGAATGAGTTCTATCCTATCTATCCAGAAGACTACATCTTCTTCGGTCAGCGACTGACTTATGGTTATTCAGATACGAAAGAGCATGATCCATTCCCAACAGCTGTCGCAAGCGATAACCACGTCTATCGTGCTCCTGCATACTTCCGCAACAGCGAGATGGGTATGGCTCACTTCAATCCAGATGCAATACTGGCTGCCAAGTCAGCAGATGGAACAAGGGAAGCTTATCCAGGTATGACTGCAATCGACTTTGCAGGACATAATGACACGCACGAGGAGACAAATGGAGCTGATAAGCCGTATAAGTTAGGAACGACAGAAGGCGGTTTGTTCTATCCACCATTGTTGGACGATGATGGTCTGACCAGTATCATGAACGCAGACGAGACTCGCAACCTGTTGGCTTATGCACCAGCAGAGACCTCTGAGAGCGGTTATGCCAACAAGATGACCTATGATGTGCTGAACGGTTACTTCGCTGATCCAAGCTACTTCAGCTACAGCGATAAGAACACGGCTGCCAATAAGAAGTATACTGACGGAAAGGAATATGGACGTGTTGCCATCGTTCCTGAGAACAACATTAATGGTCACGTAGTTCAGAGCGACCTGACTGCGACGAACGACCACTTCCTGGTTGACCGACAGGACTTCAACGCACCGTTTGAATACCAGTTCTTGCCAAGCACAGGTTCAGAGGAAGGTACTCGTATGTGGTACCAGCGTGCACCTGACAACTACGTAGAATTTGATGGTGCAACACCAGCAGGCAGCTCGAAGGGTTGGGAAGGTGTGAGCATCCCATTCGAGGCAGAAGTTGTCACGACAGACCAGAAGGGTGAGATTACCCACTTCTACAGGAAGAGTGCTGATAGCGGTTACGAACGAGGCTACGACTCTGGTCACGAGTACTGGCTGCGTCAGTTCACGGGAGTCGATGGTTACACAGATGCAAACCAGACCGATCTCAAGGCCACTATGGTTTACCCAACAGCAGGCAAATCGGATGCAACCAAGGAGGTTAAGAACACCTTCCTCTGGGATTACTATTACGAGGCAGGTCACAAACATAAGGATATGCAGACTGATACGTACCAGACCTATTATGAGCAGGCTACACGTAAGTATGCAAACTATCCGCGCCTGACAAACGGAAAGCCTTACATCATCGGATTCCCAGGTAAGCCGTACTACGAGTTCGACCTCAGCGGTACATTCATCCCAACAACTACCGCGGATCCGACACCAACACAGCTTGATGCACAGACCATCACCTTCGCTTCGCAACCAGGTGCAACCATTCATGTGAGCGACAACGAGAAAGCAGGCGTAGAACACAAAGGTTATACCTTCGTACCAAGCTACCTGAACGAAGAACTGAAAGCTGGCAACTATGTGCTGAACAGCGATGGTAATGCATACACCAAGTTGAGTGACACTCCAGCCACTTATACTTTCACTGGCAAGACCTACGCAACTCAAGAAGCATTCGATGAAGCAGGAACGTTGTACACTGATGAAGCAGGAACAACAGTCGCTACCGAATGGAATGACGGAACCACTTACTACCAGCGTACAAGGATTCCGTCTGCTAACGAGACGAACAAGGTGACACCAATGCTGAGTGCCTTCCGTCCTTACTTCACAGGAACCTACAATCCAAGTAGTAATCCGGCACCACGCCGCATCATCTTCAGCGGAGCAGACGACAAACTCCAGCAAGATCTTGAGGAGCGTCACTCAGGCGATGCAGACGGAGGTCTCATCATCTCTGTTGACAAACGCGACATCGTAGTTGAATCTACTCGCCGCGACAACGCAACGGTACGTATCGTTACAGCAAGCGGTATCACTATCACGACCTTCACCATCGAACCAGGACAGGCTATCCGCACTACGGTCAACATGACAGGTGTTTACATGGTGAACAGATCGAAGGTAGTAGTGAAGTAAAGAGAAAGGAATATGCCAATACGACGGCCTACCACACACAGGATGGATCGCCGCAGCAACTATAAGAACTACGAGCTGCCAGGCATCTATCACATCACCCTCAAGGCAGCGGAAGCGCTCCGCTCCCCCTTCGGAAAAGTGGTAGGAAAGATTGATAAACCCGACGGGGATCCTGAAGCGCCAAGTGTGGCGCTCACACCCGTCGGAGAAATGGTAGAGCAAGAGCTGCTACACAGCATCAGCGCCCACTACCCCATGGTCGAGGTACAAGACCATATCATCATGCCCGAACACATGCACTTCATCGTGCAGGTAAAGCGGCGCATCATGAATCGCGAGGGCCGCAGTGCCCATCTGGGCATGATTATCGCGGGGTATAAGCTGGGATGCAACCACCGTTGGTGGAAAATGACAGGGCAACAAATGATGAGAGAAGAACCAGCGGCGGAACCGCTGGATACACGAGGGGTTGGTGCTAGGCGGTTTCGCCGCCAAGGGCCGCATCACATCGCCACCCTACCCTCCCTCTTCTCCGAAGGCTACTGCGATGTGATGCCGATCGATGAGGCGCAGCTGGAGCAGCAACGCGCCTATATCAAGGGCAACCCACGGAGCCGCCTTATGCGCACCAGCAACCGCGCATGGCTGCAGCCACAGCGAGGAGGCATCAACACCGCCCTCAAGCTCTCAGCCCTCAAGGGCTACCTGCAGCGCGAATGCGCTCCGTCGCAGCTCACGCCCGAAACCCTCGCTGCCCTGCAGCACCATCTGCTTCTCGCAGACGGGCAGATTGCCTGCGACAGCTACGGCAATCGCAAGCTGCTGAACCAGCAATGCCTGCCGGTGGTGTGCCACCGCAAGGATGCGAGGCGGATTGCCCAACAGCAGGAGCGATGCCTCAATGCCGCAAAGGCAGGAGCCGTGCTCGTCTCGCCCCGCATCGCTAAAGGCGAACAGGCCATCATCGACGAAGCCGTTAATCATGGTTACCCCGTGATTCTCATCGCAGATAACGGCTTCCCAGAGGTGTTCCACCCCTCGGCAGAGCGCATCGAGCGCTGTGCAAATGGCCAGCTACTCCTCGTCACTCCGTGGGAGTACCGCTACCGCCTCAAAGACGAGGGAATCACAGTTGCGGAATGCAAGACGATGAACTGCTTGGCTCAAGCCCTCTGCCGCACCGCTGATGACTGGTGGAAGCAATAGCGCCCAACAGCGCTGGGCGGTTTCCCACAGGTTCTGCCGCTGAGATCAAAGCGATTTGGCAAGGAGATGGCAAGGAGATGGCAAGGTGTTGGCAAGGAGATGGCAAGGTGTTGGCAAGGAGATGGCAAGGTGTTGGCAAGGAGATGGCAAGGTGTTGGCATACTCTAAGCATACTCATGAGCGAGCCTAGAAGCAGCCTAGAGTATGGCTAGGAGCAGCCTAGGAGCTGGCTAGAGAGGTGAAAGGTGAGAGGTGAAAGGTGAGAGGTGAAAGGTGAAAGGCGAGAAAACAGAATGTAGAATTTAGAGATAATAGATAATAGATGATAGATGATTATATGGAACAAAATGTAGGACTTAACAAGGCACAATTGGGTATCATGCGTTTGTTATCGCATTTTACCACAGAGCAAGAGGTCAAAGAACTAAATGATCTTATCTGTTCATACTATGCAAAAAAAATCGATAAAGAGATGGATCGGTTATGGGATGAAGGGCAATGGAGCCAAGAGAAGATTGACGATGTGCTGTGTTAATTATTTGGAAGTTTCGTAGAAAAGAGTTATTTTTGCAAAAAATATAAAAGTTATGTGCCAGACTCAAGTAATATCAAAACATATTGGACAGATCGGAAGAAAATCTTTCGATCGCAGAATGAGGATAGCCTCTCCAATGTTTGTGGAGAGACGAGGCGAGTTGGCTCGTTTACTGAATGAGGTGGATAAACTGAGCGACCGCCTGCATGATGAGTTCCCGACAATCTCTGAAAACGATTATCGCCTGTTCGGTCCAGAGTTAAAGGTGCTTATCAGTACGCTGAAAGCCCTGCGGCAAGATAGTCTTAACCGCAAAGAACTAAAACCATATAATAACAGGATGCGTCAGCAGATTGCAGACCTTGAAGAACTTGATCACGACATTAAAGCATTCAGGGTCAATGCCCCTAAGAATGAAGAGCTTCAGGCAACAATGGCTATGCTGAACAACCTTGATTTCACGAATTTACCAATGCAACCATGATACAGTTTGTCAGCATCACATCATTCAGAATTCGCATGGCCGCACTGTTGAAAGTGAAACGCGGTGTATATGCAGGAGTTGTGTCTGAGATTTGCCAGGCATTTAAAAATGCTACCATAGAGCAAATCAGACAAAACAGAGATATGATTCTGATGAACAATGATGCTGTAGTTATCAAACTGAGAATGCCAGATAAAAAACAGAAGTTGTCCAAGGCTGACGGTTATCGTTTAATCTATTTAGTAATGAAGCAGATTCCTTTGGTAGTTCTGCTTGACATCTATCCCAAACGAGGCCCCTCCCAACAACTTGATATTGAAGACAACGAAATCAACAGACTCGTAATGGAGTTTATTACAGAACTGAAGGCAGGCAAACTGACATTGCATGACATTAAGGAGAACCTCAAGGAGATAAACAAAACGTAGGACGCTTATACAGAATGATATAACTATCCGGATGATTACAATATGACACAATATATGATGAAAGATATGATACTACATACAAGGAACGAAGTGCAGTGCGCCTTAGGGCGTACTCGAGTGCGCCTTAAGGCGTACTGCAGTGCGCCTTGGGGCGTACTGCACGTTTTCCTCCTTCTGCTGATGATGACGGTGGGAGTAAATGGTGCGTGGGGACAGGAGACGACTGACTATTCGGGAGTCTGGTATATTAATAATCAGAGATTACCGGACGATGGATATTATTTTGTTCCAACCATTAACTGTTTTTATGGTGACGATGAGGACCAACCACACCTCACGACTTTCAAAACAGGAAAAGACAAGAATTCTATTTGGAGGATAGAGGCTGTTTCCGATGGAGTTTATCGTATTATTCATAATGCTACAGGTAAATATCTGATGGCTAATAATGGTATACCGGAACTGGCTAATAATACTCAGAAGGCTGCTCACCGTAAAAGAGTCCATTTGGAAACGGTATCTTCTTTTGATAGTGATGCGACAAAGGATAAAAGTCTGTTTGTGCTGACTGTGATAGATGCAGATAAAAATATAATTGCCATCAAGTCAAAAAATGTGGGTAGCACAACAACTGGTGAAGGCACTGAACACTTATATCTTAATCCTCGTGGTAATAATGCATCAGAATTCGACAGCTACCGCGCAGCGGATGGTCGAGCGATAACTAATATAAATGGTACTGTTGGTTTCTGGGGTAATGACAATGGCAGCAACAAACCTTCTATCTCAGGTCAACCAGGCTCTTGCTGGAAGTTGGAAACAGCAACCTCTACTTGTGCTAATCCTGTTATTCAATATACAGGTGAAAGTACTATTCAAATATCTTATCCTATAGAGTCGGATGAAGATTGGACTATATATTACACCATAGATGGTAGTGATCCGAGCGATAATGCTAACACCAATAGAACACCTATTATTTCAACGACATCTATTTCTACCGAAGGTGTTACTAAGGTTCGCGCCATTGCGACTAAAGATAATTGGGAAAAATCCGATGAGGCGTTTTTGATTGCTTCAGATAAGCCCCAGTTGATACAGAGCAAGGAATGCGATGCATTCTATGTTGTTCCACCTATTGTTGATGGAGAAACAAACGCAACTACGTCCAATATCCCTAATGCTGCTATGGGTTGGAAGTTCGTGCCAGCAGGTCTTTATTGCGGCATTCAGTATTATAATATCCTCGACAAGGATGGAAAGTATCTTTATTGTAATGTAAACGGTGGTGCTGACAATGCCCTTGTGATGAGAGAAACATCAGAAATCACAACTGATGAACAAAAAGACCGTGCAAAATTTCGTTTGCTGTTACAGGATGAGGGAAATTATTTTGTTATTAGTAAATGGTGGGCTGCTGAAAAACCAGACAAGTATTATGTGAATAAAAAGAGCGGGAATAATGCTACTAATGCGCTGAATCTTGCGGATGGTACCAGCAACACAGGGCTGTGGAACGTTATCGCTGCTCCTTCATCACCAAAAACACAGTTCGATGCTTCGTTTGCTTCGTCATCCTCAACAGCGCATTTCTATCAAATACAGAGTGCAACTGACAATAATACATACCATGTACTCCCCCCCACCACCTCTGGAGGGAAGGCAACAGCTAATACAACAGGCGCAAACCCCGCATGGTTTTTTTATCCTGTAGATGACAACGATACTTGGATACCATATTACCATATAAGAAACAGCAAAACAGGCGAATACCTTTATTATGAATCTGGTTCTAATTCTGGTTTCTACACCAGTACCACTGTTGATTCTAACAATAAAGACAGATATATGTTTGTTGTAGTGAAAAGTGCATATACCACAACCACAAATCCTGTTCACTACAATATCATTCCGAAAGCCTTGAAGGATCAAGCAAATCAAGCAAATAACAGTATGAACAGGAATGGTACAACGCTAAGAACCCAGAATAGTCGTAATACCCCTGCATCCAACTGGAAATTAGCGGAGGTCTCTTTGAGTTGTAATAACCCTGTTTTCAATGAAAACGACGGTTCTATTAGCATTTCTTGTGTGCCTGACATAATAAGGGTTTATTATACTACTGATGGGTCAACTCCGGACCCTACTGATGAAAATCAAAGATATACTAACAATACATCATTCAGTGCTTCAGACAAGCTCTGTATTAAAGCCATTTCAACTGTAAGCAATGAGTCAAATTCTGCCTCATCTGCTGTTATCACCCTGCTTAACAAACCAGATGTTACATTGGCAGGAGGACCTTATACATACAAGGCTGCTGATTGGGAACCATCCGTAACATTGTCAGTTGGTACAACACAAACAACGACGGGTTTTTCAACAACCTATGAAAACCAGAAGAATGCTGGAACAGCCAATGTCACCATTACTGATAACGAAGCCTCTGACGCTTGGTATATATGGAATGTGCCTGTAACGGAGTTTACCATTGATAAGGCACCATTGACGATTAAAGCGAACGATAAGACTATTGGATATGGCGATGATCCAGATAATGCTGGTGTGACTTATACAGGGTTCGTTGGTAGTCCCGCAGAGACAGAAGACGTGCTCGGAGGTACACTTAGCTACTCATATAACACAAGTGGTGATGATCCACAACCTTATACCCCCTTTGACGCACAATATGGTAATCAGGGTAGCTATGTCATCACTCCCAGTGGTTTGACGTCAACGAATTACGATATTACTTTCTCCACTGGTGTCTTGACTGTGGCAAAAAAGAGTATAGGTGATGGTGCACTTGCAGAGGGCTTTACCCTTAGTTTCGATGAAGATGGTAATGTGATTCTAGAATTTGGTACACATACTTTGAATAAAGATGTCGATTATACTATAGGCAATGAGGAGGTTGGAACAAAATACTCCACAAGGACACTTTCTGGTGCCGGTAATTATGATGGTTCTGTTGATATTAGAAATGCTATAGTGCATTTTACCACTGATGCCAATGAATCGGAATGGTCAGCCACCTTCGTGGCAGAGAAATCGGGGGCTAATGATATCGGACATGCTCTGCCTGAAGGAATGAAAGCATTTATCATCACAGACATAGAAGGCGAATGGGCCATTCCCGAACAACTGAATTACATACCTGAGGGAGTGCCAGTATTGCTGGTAACGAATAAGGAAACTAATGGGTTCATCGTAAAGGATGCAAGTGACAAAACGCCTCCTACGAGTACCAACTGGCTGGTGGAGGTGAAAACTGACTGGGTGGATATTCCTTCACGAAGTGTTTACCTGCTCTACAACAACGAGTTTGTGCTGAATAACGGAGGCACAGGATATACCCTATCAGCAGGAAAGGTCTATCTTTCGAAGACAGCTCCAGGCGGAGGTGGTGGCGGCGGAGGTGCCCCATCACGTCTGAGAATCAAGTGGGGAGAAGATACTGGAATAAAGGATATACAGAATAACGGAACAATGGACAGAAAGAACGATATATGGTACACCATCGACGGGCGCAAGCTCAATGGTAAGCCAAGAGCCAAGGGATTGTATATCAATGGAGTAAAGAAGATCATGGTGAAGTAAGTATAAAAATTGATAATTGAAAGATTGAAGAAAATTGAAAATATGACATATAGTATGAAACGAGAGAAGATGAATTACATGCGTATTTTGGTTGTTTTGGCTGCTCTGACTTGTGGGGCAGTAGGAGAAGTGTGGGGACAGACGGATATTGATCCAAACAATATCCTTATACCAGGAAACAGCAGTTCAGGGTCCATCAGCAAGAGCGTCAGTGGACGGACGGTAACGCTTACCGTGACGCCTGCTAGTGGTTATTATATCAAGGCATCAGATATCGTGGTGGAGAAATTGGTAGATCCAAGTAAGGCAAATGCACCTACTCGTCGAGTGCCCGATTTGGCTGATTTGATTGTGGGACATTTGTATAAATCCGGTACTACTACTGAGATAGGTAGTGTTGAATATTCTAATTCCGCAGAATATGTTTTCACTGTACCCGATGATTATGATGGTGCGTATGTCACAGCTACTTTCCGTTCACAAGAAGCAGGAGTAATCAGGATTACCCGTAGCACGACGAGTGTCACTTTTCAAGCAGATGGACATTACGTCCTCGTGGATGATGTTAATGCTACAGTGTTAGCTAATTTATATTCAGAAACCCCATTCACGGGCACCTTCGAAGGTGAAGCTAAGGCAGACGGAACGTTCCCAAAGATTTCCGGTCTTACACATGCCCTTTTTGACAAAATCAATGGAGGTATAGTGAAAAACATCATGCTCGATAACGTGAATATTCCTAGTGGTAATAATGTGGGCGCTATTGCTAATGAGATGACGGGAACATCTGATAAGAAAGCCGCCATTTACAACTGCGGAGTATTATCTGGTAGTGTAAGTGGAAGTGGATATGTTGGAGGCATTGTTGGTTTATTAGGTAATCCTGCCAATAATGATACAGGTAAGAACCAATGCTATGCCTGTGTTATCAATTGCTTCAGTTATGCTACTGTCAGTGGAGGAAGCGAAGCTGGTGGCATCGTTGGTTATAATTCTTTTGCTTCAACTGCCGCAAACATCCGCACAATGGTGATGAACTGTATGTTCTATGGTGACATCACAGGCGGCACTACTGTCTCGCCCGTCTTTGGCGGTAATAATATTGCGAACCTGCAAGGAGGTTTGAATACCTTCAATTACTATTCATACGAATCAGCTTCCACCTTTAAAGCTCGTGCTGAGAATGCGACTTATAAAAAGTACAATAGTGCCTTAGCCGTAGAGGAAAAGTACTTGAATCGCTTTGAGTTCTATCGTCTGCTGCTGAACAGCAATAAGAAGTTGGCTGCCTTTTATGCCACAGGTTCTATAGAAAAAGCAGATCAAAAAATGGCAAAATGGGTGCTGGAGACAGCAGATAGAAGTATCAATGGGCGTTATCCTTATCCATATCCAATCCTGAAGGCTCAAGGCTACTATCCGTCCATTATTAATCCAGATGTCGAAAACGCTCCCGATAGTGTTTCCGTGGGTCGCAACCATGGCGGCAAGTTGGGAAGAACCCTGTCTGTGACCATCAGTGGCACCAAGACAACAGGTGGACAATCATGGCCATCAGGAGCCCGTATTAAGAGGACCTACCTTGAACTGACACGCACAGACAAGGACTTCGACCATTTCAATTATAACTACGACAAAGTACAATTGCCCTATTACAACGATGTTGGTACTGGTAACTATACTGGGAACCGCGTGGTGACTGGTTGGAAGATTACTGCTATCACCCCCGTAAAGAATGACCCTTACAAAGCCGAGAACTATCCCACTACCGGAGTTACCGATTTTCCAAACCATAACTACGCCGACCGAAAGAGTTCTAACAAAGACCTTTATTCGGTGAGTGGCCGTGTGTTCTCGCAGGGAGCTTATTTCGACGTGCCCTACGGTGTGACTTCTATCACTATCGAGCCCTACTGGGGCAAAGCATACTATCTCGCCGACCAGTACTACGATGTGGTATATAAGGCTGACTATAGTGGGAAACAGGGCGTGAGCCAAACCGGCACACAGGTGACCGTGAAGAAAGAGGGAGACACTTCCTACACTACAACGGAGTTTAATGGACAGAATGTCGAAACGAGTATTGAGCGTGCTTTAAACAACATAAACAACAACATGGGTGGCTGGGGTACTACCGTCTATGACAACGCCCTCGTGCTCGTGGGTAATCTTCATTTGAACACTGTACCGCAAAACGGAACCACACCTTTCACCATGATGTCGGTGGACGAGGACAACGACCATGAGCCAGACTACAGCCTCATCTATCACCATACAGGAAGATCGAGCATAACCCCTATACGCTATGATTTCCTGAACATCCCTGGCACAGCCCAAGCGCAGAAGCCCAATGGCGCCAGCCTCATCTGCAACTTCACCATCTTCAAGACCAGAGGCTGGTTCGAGGTTACCAATACAGCTCTTTTCTACACCTCGCAGCTGGAGTATGAGAATTTGGATAACAACACCAAGACCGATGCTCCTCTCATCCTGCTTGGTGGCGTGGTCGACCAGTTTGTGTCGACACAAAGCAAGGCTGTAACCGGTAAAACCATCTACATCCATGTGGGCAGCAATGTCTGGATCAAGGAGTTCGGCATGGGTACCCACAGCGATGGTAAAGAGTCCACACCCCACGTACCCGTGTCAGTGACGGGGGGCGAGTTCCCTGGCTTCTACCTTACGGGAACCTACAAGGCCGATGCTAATGTTAGGTCGGACAACGCCGAATGCTACATCAGCGGCGGTTATATCCACGAGGCTGCAGGAGCATCTTTGGAACAAATCGACGGCAATGTACATTGGCAAATCTATAATGCGGATATTGATGAGTTCTTTGGAGGCGGCATCAACGACGCCAAGCCAATCAAGGGTAATATCACTACAGATATTTTCAACAGCCATGTGACACTCTTTTGTGGCGGTCCAAAGTTCGGTAATATGCAAACGGGTAAAAAAGTCACCACCAATGCAGAAGGATGTACGTTTGGAAAATTCTTCGGTGCAGGATATGGAGGGACCTCTTTAGCAAAGAAGAAATATTACGATAAAGACGGATCTCAGGATTGGGCTACGCTTCAAGGCTATTACGATACAGAAAATGGAGGGGATCGAGGAAAGTATTTTAACGGAACCACCACACAATCCTCACAGACATCAGGCAAAGACTACGGCAAGAAAGGCCCCGGTGTGGCCACTGACTTCGACTACGAGTTCTTCGTGTGGACCAGCGGCGCAACAGGTGCCCGACTATATGTCAAGTTCGCCGCTTTCTCGCTGGCTCAATGCAATGACGTGGAATCGAAATTGAAGAAATGTACCATCGAGGACAACTTCTATGGTGGCGGCAGCCTTGGCAAGGTGGTTGGCACAATAAC
>CACZXN010000005.1 GCA_902785075.1 uncultured Bacteroidales bacterium
GGTCTACGAATGTTTTACCAACTTTTTTACGTTAAAATGAAAAAAAAATTAGCGTGTCACGAGTGTCATGTCATGAGTGTCATTAACGATTTCAGGTAGGGAAAAATGCTCATAATATATATAATATATAATATATATATTATATATTATATATATTATGGGTACAAAACGCCCCATCCGTTTTTCTTAATGACCTTTTGACACGTGACACTATGACACTTTCAATAAAAACCTATCTACAGGGCATTGTAGAGGGTGTTCTGCCAAAAAATAGATTGAATGGATGATGTCATCAACCCTTGTTTTCGTTGACTATTTCCCCTGATTTGGTTGACATTTCCCCTGAAAAAGTTGACTTTCGGCTCAAAATCACCCATTCAATCAATGAAAAAAATACGGAATCAACTGTATTATTGCCGAGCTGACTGGTAAACAACATTATCATGTAATGGAAGCCATCCGTAAGATGGAGCCTGCATGGGAGAAAGTGCATGGGTCGAAATTTCGGCTGATGTTCCGAGAGGTGAATATTGGTAACGGTGCCGTCCGTCGTGACCCTTGCTATTCTCTCACCAAAACCGAGTGCCTGTACATCGCCACGAAGTTCAACGACGAGGCTCGTGCCAAGTTGGTGCTGCGTTGTGATGAGTTGGAACGTCATGGCGTCTTTTCGTCGATGAAATGGGGGAAAATAACGGAAATACACAAAAATTAGCACATAATAATGTGGTAAATACATCGCATTAACGTGTTGTATATGTTGCATATATTTGCAGATTCCTCAACTATTGACGCACTCCTCCAGAGGAGTTTCAAGGTTCAAGAACCCCGTAGGGGTGACATAACAAAGGATAGGGTAAAGATCTAACAGACCCACCCCCTTGCCCCTCCCTCTAGGGCGGGGAGTGGTCAATAATCAATAATCAATGGTCAATAATTCAGAGGGGATGTTAGCCCATAACAACATCAAGTACCATCATGAGGACGAATCCGATTGCAAAACCTATGGTACTTAGATTGCTGTGCCTGAGGCGAAACCAAGCAGGGCCTTCTGCAGTCGCTGGGACATCTGATTCTTCATCAGGAAAACGAAGGCAGAGCCTAACATTGTGCCTAATAGGGGTATGAATAAACCCAAGAGAATTGTTTGCATATAGCTGCTCAATTTGCCTGAAATTCTATGATTGCGCTGACTTCATTGCCAATTGATAGAGCTGCGATATACGTTCCATCCTGTTCGTAGAGGGTAGGAATGAGTTGATCGGTGAGTTTGGCGGCAACTCGGTGTTCGACTCTCAGTCCCCTCACCTCAAAGTCCTCGGGTAACAGCTCCATTGCCACTCGTACATAATTGGCATTGTTCATGTGCTTGTTGTAGTCGATATCGGCACGTAGCACACGGATAGGCTCAAGGGTCTTTCCTCCTTCTTTTGGCAGGATGATGCGACGATCTTGGTAGTTCAGTTCTAATTGTGGGTCGAGGTGCATGGAGGCTAAGGTCGCCTCGTCGATACGTTTCAGCTTGCCATCGGACTTATCGACAAATGCTCCCATGCTCCATGTTCGATAGCATGGTTTCCCTTCTGCATCGTAGATGAAGGTGTTGCGGAATCCGAACATGGGTTTCATACCATAAACGGATGTCGTCACCGTCAGTTCTTCCTTATATGATGGTACTCGTACGATTTCCACTTGACGCGACACGAGCAACTGTGCCATATTCTGTACGGTGAAATACTGCTTGATTCCAGGCTCGGAGTCAATCCACATCTCTGAGCAATCCTGCATCATCTGGAGGGCAGAATAGAGTTTCAGCCGTCCTTCGCTATCGCAGGTGCTCGTTGTTACCTTATACTTTAAGCTATACATTTTGACTTGTAAATTCGTTTCGGACTGCAAATTTAGTCTTTTTTAGGCAGAAAAACTCAAAAAACATATAAGTTTACGCTCATGCTGATGTATTTTAGAGTTTTTTTAGTAATTTTGCAACAACAAAAATTCCAAACAATCAATTACCATGAATAGAATTAAGATTGCAACATTTCTTGCCTCTGTCATGATGGCACTATCGGTTTCTTCCTTTGCTCAGGTGGAAAACGGTTACAAACAATTCAAAGTAGAAGAGGGCTTTGAGGATAATGGTTTTCAATGGTTCCGCGATGCTCAGCTGCTGTGTGCAGGAAACAAGGAGAAGAGCAACGCTATGACAATTGGCTGGGGAGGCATTGGGACGCTTTGGGGGAAAACAGCCCTGACGGTGTATGTTGCCGAGAAGCGCTACACGAAGAAGTTTATGGATGAAGCTGAGTATTTCACGGTGCTGACCTTCGATGTCAAGGACAGTAAGGTGCTGAACTATATGGGAACCAAAAGTGGACGCGACGGCGACAAGGCACAGGCTCTCGGGCTTCATACCGCCTACACGGCTAACGGAACGCCTTACTACACGGAGGCTACGATGGTCATTGAGTGCAAGACGATGTATGCAGCTCCTTTTGACCCGAAATACTTCAAGAGTAACGTTCCGAAACAGATGTATGCCAACTTCCCTGCAGGAATTCATAGCATGTACATAGGCGAAGTGGTCAATGCCTGGAAGAAGTAGAGCTAAGGGCTGTAGAGCTGTAGAACTGTAGAGCTGTAGGGCTGTAGAACTGTAGAGCTGTAGAGCTGTAGAACGGTTAAGAATAATTATACCAAATCAAATTAATAACAACCATGAAGACAATTGTAATTGCTATTTTGGCAGCTTTGCTGATGGGTACTCCCAGCATGGCTCAAAAGAAGGGAAAGGTCAATTCCCTTGAAGTTTCGTTCAACTATCAAAAGCAGCCAGGTGCAGGCTCCAACCAATATGCCATCTGGATAGAGAACGAAAAGGGTGAGTTTGTAAAGACACTCTTCGTCACCGCTTACACATCGAAAGGACGTGCTCGGGGTGGAGAGAAGGCTCAACGAGGCTATATTGTCCGACCCACATGTGTGCCAACATGGGTGAAGACCTCAAAGGCAGAAGAAAAGACCGACGAGCAACTGGATGCTGTCACGGGAGCTACACCTCAAAACAGCGGCATACAGACACTCACATGGGATTTCACAGACGAACAGGGTAAGACGGTAGCGCAAGGAACTTATAAGGTAAAAGTAGAAGCCACACTGTACTTCGAAAGCGATATCATCTACACTGGGACCTTCTCTTCGAAGGATAAACCAGGCAACATCGTTCTTACGTCAGAACTCACCAAGCCCGACGAGCAGCATAAGAATATGGTGACAGACGTGAAAGCCGTGCTGAAATAAAAAGAAGGTTCAAAGGTCAGATGGAAGGGCTAAGAGCTAAGAACTAAGAGCTGTAGAACTAAGAGCTGTAGAACTAAGACACACTCCTCCACCATAAATGGTTCCCCTCCTCTAGCTTAGAGGAGGAGCTATAAAAAGGCTCTCCCCCTAAGATAGGGGGACCGAGCGAAATCGTAGCTCGGTTTGCGACGACGGAAGGTTTATCTTCCCAAAGGAGTGAAACGAAGTGTACTTTTACCCCGAAGGGGGAGGGAGTATGAAAACCTTGAACTTTGAACTTTGAACCTTGAACTCTTGAACTTTTAAACTTTTAAACTATTTAACGTATGAAGAACTATTTTTCTTTGATGGTAGCTACATTGCTGAGCGCCAACGCTATGACGCTCCAAGCACAGCAGTTAACACTTCGACTCGACAAAGCCGAAACAGAAGTAAGTCCAATGCTTTATGGTCTCATGACCGAAGAAATCAACTATGCCTATGAAGGTGGTCTCTACACCCAGTTGATTGCCAACCCGTCGTTTGCCGACATGTTCAATCCAAGAGGCGGACAACGTGGAGGACGAAATGCCAATCAGCCTCGCAGTACGGTGCGTCCAGACCGCTGGCAGCTCACAGACTCAATCAAAGTGCGTGTGCGACAGAATCGGCAAGGAGGCATTAACGATGCCAACCCGACATCGCTCATCGTGAATTGCGAACAGGCAGGCTTGGGAATTATCAGCGAAGGTTATTGGGGATTCCCCATCAAGAAGAACACAACCTTCAACGGGGCACTCTATGTGAGACAGCCTGCTGCGGGTAATAACCAAAACGCGATATCTACTCCTGTGAAATCTCTGACAATCGCATTGAAGAGTGCTGACGGAAACACAAATTATGCGGAAACAAAGGTAAGCGGCTTCTCAAACGGATGGAAACGGTTGGACTTTCAGTTGACCACATCAGCCACTCAGGCAGACACAAAAGATGCACGCCTGTATATCATCGCCAATGAAGCGGGTAGCATCGAGTTAACACGTGTGACACTCTTTGCTCCTAGCTATAAAAACCGCAAGAATGGTCTGCGCATAGACCTGATGGAGATGATGGCGGAAATGCAACCTAAGTTTGTTCGATTCCCTGGAGGCAACTACTTGGAAGGTAATAACTTCGCCAACCGATTCGATTGGAAACAGACAATCGGCAACCCAGACGAGCGTCCAGGTCACCAAAGTCCTTGGGGCTATCGCTCAACTGACGGGTTGGGATTGCTTGAGTTCTGTCAGTGGGCAGAGGATACAGGTGGCGAGCCTGTAGTGGGAGTCTTTGCAGGCTATGTGCTGAACGGCGACCATCTGGATGGCGACTATATCAAGCCTTTCATCATCCTCAACCCTTCCCTCTTCACTATGTAGAGATTGGAAACGAAGACTTTTTCGACCGCAGCGGAAGCTATCCCAACCGATTCAAGATGTTCTACGACGCCATCAAGGCACGCTACCCTCAACTGCAGATTATATCAACGGTGGGATATGATGCCTTGAAGTCGAACGCCATTCCTAACCCTGTGGTGGATGTAATCGATGAGCACTACTACCGTAATGCAAATGACATGTACCGCAACGCCTTCCAGTATGACCGCTATGACCGCAAGGGTCCGAAGATTTTCTGTGGAGAATGGGCCACTCGTGAAGGTTCACCTACCACTAACATGAATGCAGCTCTGGGTGATGCAGCATGGATGACGTGTATGGAACGAAACTCCGACATTTGCATCATGTCGTGCTATGCTCCGCTGTTTGTAAATGTAGAACCAGGCGGTATGCAGTGGGCAAGCGATTTGATAGGCTATGATGTGCTTCGTGCTTACGGCTCACCATCGTATTGGGCACAGGTGATGTTTTCAAAATATCTGGGCGACCGTATTGTACCTGTGGAGGCTGTTGACATTCCTAAGCAGAAACTCGACCGTAATGACGAGGCTAATGCTGTTTTCTACACGGCCACTACCGATACCAAGACAGGTCAGACCTTCCTGAAGCTGGTCAATGCAGTAGGCGACACTCAAAAGCTGACGATCAAGTTGGAAGGAGCCAAGAAGGTTAAGTCGAAAGCCAAGAAGATAGAATTGAAGTCTGCCCGTCCTGAGGACACCAACTCCATTGACAATCCCCGCAACATCGTTCCTCAAGAATCGACCCAGAAAGTGGGCAAGCAATTCACTATCACACTCGACCCTTATTCCGTAACCGTATTAGTGGTTGAGGACTGATTACTATAACATTTAAGCATCAAAAGAAAACGATCCCGAGAATTTCCCTTGGTAATAATTCAATAAGAACCTTACACATGATATGAACCCCGAAAGTTTGCTCACTCTCGGGGTTCAATTCAATCATCGTTACTTCTTTGGTATTATAACCTTGAGTTTGTCGCCACTCAAATCGATTTCGAACAGATGGGGTGTACGAACGGTACGTCCGAAAGCATCTTTCTGATGAAAATGTACAGACATCATCCACTTACCATCGAATCGCTGGAAAAGCATAGAGTGACCATAACCTGGAGGTGTGATAGGTTCGGGTTCCTGCACCCAAGGTCCATCGAGGGTACCACTCGTGCTGTAAGCCACTCCTTGTGTATAGACATCATATACCCACGAAGTCCAAACCATACCCAGACGGCCTGTCGCTGTACGGAAAAGGAATGGTCCGTCAGTCACTTTGTTCCAGGTTATCTCTCCCCTATCGTTCTTCTCGCGACTCCAAGGCGAATCGCTTGCACGGAATAGGATACGAGGCTCGCCCACAGTGCCGCTGAAATCGGGCTTCAGCTCTATCTTTTCAATCGTTCCGTTCCAATTCTGCAACCACTCGCCACAAAACACCATGTAGGGCTTACCGTTTTGGTCACGCCAGAAAGTACCGTCGAGTGTAGGACGGTCGGCAGGCAGATAGGTTGCATCACCAAATGCCCGATAGGGACCCATCGGATTGTCGGCACGCAACACCTGCGATGCACGTCGCTCGATGACGTTGCCGCGTACCGTATCGATTTTCACTGCTTGGTTGGTAAAGGTAGCGAAATAGTAGTACCACCCATCACCTGTTTGGTGAAGTTCGGCAGCCCAAATCTGCGGACGAGGTCCCATCCACGAGTCTGCCTCAAATTCTGTGACACGAAAGGGACCTTCCCATAATCGCAAATCGGAACTGCGCCACATCATGCCACCTGTGCCAGTCATGTAGTACATCTTCGTAGCTTTATCGGCCAGAATAGCAGGATCACTTAGGCGGATGGAGTCGAGGGGTATGTCCTTACGAACTCGCATGCCACGTTGCGCTGAAGCGGAAAAAGCAATGAGCGCAAAAACCAAGAATATGTATGTATGTAATTTCTTCATCATAATTATTTACAATCTGCGGAATTACAATTAAAGGAATTAGAAGAACTTCACGATATCATCCAAAGACCGATGTACAGGACGACGAGGCTCTTCGGCTCTGTAGCCAAGAGCGATGACAGCCATAACCGTTTCATTCTCGGGGATAGAGAAGAGTTTGCGCAGTTTGTCAGCCTCGCGCATACCCATAATGAGCGTGTCGAATCCCATAGCACGGGCTTGAAGAACCAGATAACAGTTAGAGAGACCATTATCATAAGCTCCCCACCCATCACCTACCTCATTGGCAGGATCGCCTTGAAAGAAACCAGACTTGCCACGTTCGTATGTCGATACGATGAGAACGGGAGCACCAATGATGCGCGACTTGTTGCCTCCAACCATATCTTGTACTGCAGATAGCTTCTCAGGTGTGATTGCTACATAATACTTCGTAGGTTGCTGATTTGCCCATGAAGGTGCGTCTTGAACAGCAGTAAGCAACTTACGCACTTCTGCCTCGCTAATCTTCTTCTTTGCATCGTAGCTACGGATGCTACGACGAGAGGTGATGACTTCGTCGAATGACGGAGACTTCTTTTGTTGAGCCAAACTTGGTAGCATGACAAGTAGGGCTAAGGTGATCAATAAAACCTGTCTTTTCATTGCTATTTCGTGTATTTATTGGTTGTTTGATTGTTTGAATCACAGTTTCGAGGTGTTGAGATTGAGAGTGACCTTCTGCAACGCATGATCGGCACTCGACGGTCCTACCATCAATTGATATTCTCCTGATTGGACATGCATGGTGTTGCTATTCGAATCCCAACTTTCAAGATGCTTCAAAGGTAAGCTGATCGTCACCTTGCTTGATTCACCAGCCTTCAGGCGAACCTGCTGATAGCCGCAGAGTGTCTTAATCGGGCCCTCCTTATCGGCTGTACGACGGAAATAGACTTGTGCGGTCTCTGTTCCCTCTACCTTTCCGGTATTCTTGATGGTGAATGTCAGAGTGACGGTATCGCCTCGCTGTCGAGCTGTAGGCTTAGAGAACTCGAAGGACGTATAACTCAATCCGTGTCCGAAGGGGAACAACGGCTCACCTGTGAAGTAGCGATAAGTACGATTCTTCATCGTGTAGTCGAGGAAGTCGGGCAATTGATCGGTATTGCGATAGAAAGTAACAGGTAGCTTACCACTCGGATTGTATCGGCCAGAAAGCACATCAGCGAGTGCAGCTCCACCTTGTTCGCCGTCATACCACCATTGTACAATCGCATCGCAAGTTTCCAACTCGGGTTGCATCGCCATAGCGCCACCTGAACAGTTGACGAATACGACCTTTTTACCAGCTTCGTGAAGTGTGCGCAACACATCACGCTGAGCCTGAGGCAATTCAATACTTGTGCGATCGCCACCTCGGAAACCTGGCTCACTGACACGCATTTCCTCGCCTTCCAATCGGGGTGAGATGCCACCAACAAAGATGATAGTCTCAGCATTACCCACCTGAGCTAACAGTTCTTGAGACGTAGGTGTTCCCCTATGCTGAATATCGAAATTGAGCGCTCCATACCCCGACTCCTGCACATAATCTATCTGGATGCGGTAAGGCTGACCAGCCTTCACGGCAATCTCTTGCTGTGCCTGTTGAATACGTTGACGCGCCTGCCATAGGTTTACGATTGTATCACCATTAATCAACAACCGGATTCGGTCATCTCCGCTGATGGTAAAGATAAGCGTCTCACCCCGAGTGGGAAGAAGCGTTCCCTCAAGATGAGCAGAACAATTCTCAAGATTAACACCAGGAGCAAAGACGGTATTACCACCATTGCTCAGTTTAACAGGCTCAGTTATGGTAACGGTAGCAACTGGAGTTCCAGACAAATCGATATTGTTGTAATAGACAGCCTGTAATCCCCGACTACCAGAAGGAGATTGTATCTCAGAGAAACGACTCTCCTGACTCTCGTTGCGAGTGAGTCCACATCCCTGTACGTAAGGCACATCGCCAAACTGACGTCGGATGCCCTCAAGAGCTGTGACTGTCTTCGTAGGATAGCCAGCATAATTGCCCCACTGCATCACCGAGTCGTTGGCATTAGGTCCCATCACAATAAAGCTGGAGTTACTTGATAACGGGAGCGAACCGTTGTTCTTAAGCAACACGATACTCTTTCTCGCCATATCAAGCGCTAATTGTTTATGCTGCGCAGAAGCTACAACAGAATCAGGAATCTTCGTCCACGACACAAGATCATCACTATCAAAGTCGCCAACCTCGAAGCGTGCTATGAGCAGCCGCCTCAGCGAACGATCGAGATCGCTCTCTTTTATATCACCACGACGCACAGCTTCTGGCAGATTACGATATTCAGAACCGCACTCCACATCTGTTCCTGCAAGCACCGCTTGAGCAGAGGCTTCCTCACTATCCTTTGCGGTGTTATGCCAACGAGGCAGGAAATCACGTATGGCACCGCAGTCGCTCGTAATGAGTCCCTGAAATCCCCACTCGTCACGCAATATCTGCTGCTCATAGCGAGTCTGACTGCAACATGGCTGTCCATCAATACGCTGATACGCACACATCACCTCGGCAACCTTTCCTTCTTGAACCAAAGACTTGAAGGCAGGCAAGTAGGTTTCCCAAAGGTCACGTTCGGGCAACTCCTCCACATTGAATGTGTGGCGATTCCACTCCGGACCGCTGTGTACAGCAAAATGTTTAGCGCATGCCAATAGTTTCTTATATTTGCCAATCCATTTACCATCGTAGGTCATCCCTTGCAGACCACGCACTACAGCAAGTCCCATCATCGAAGTCAGGAAAGGGTCTTCACCGTATGTTTCCTGACCACGTCCCCAACGAGGGTCACGAAAGATATTGATATTCGGAGTCCAGAACGACAGACTTTGGTAGCGTCGGATATTACCGGACTCTTTGGCTTGACGAGCTTTCACACGCGCCTCATCGCTGACTGCCGTGAAGATACGATGCAGTAATGCATCATCCCACGATGCCGCCATTGCCATCGTAATTGGGAAAACAGTAGCGTAGCCATTACGTCCCACACCATGTAGCGCCTCATTCCACCATTGAAACTGCGGGATTTGCAGTCGATCGATGGCAGGCGAGGTATCCATCATCAATCGCACTTTCTCACCAATCGTCAGCCGTGACAGTAAGTCATCAGCACGTTGGGAGGCCGTTAACTGCGTATTCTGATAAGGGAGCGTAACTGTTTGCGCATTCAGCGATAGTACACTTATGACAGCTAACAAACATAAGACAATTCTTTTCATACTAACTAATGGGTTTATAAAATCATATTTCATTGAGCCTTCACGATATTCTTCAATGATGAGCCGAAGATTATATACTGCGTATTACCTGCAATCGTACCCTCGTTCTGTCCCCAAAGGAATGGCCAGTCGTCGAAGTTCTCGAAGTGATCGGGTTTGCGGAACAGCAGACCTGGAGCCACATTGCCAGGAATGGCAGAGAAGTCAGCACGGTTGTTTCCGTAGAATACCTGCTTCGGACGGGTAGCACCTACAACTGCCACAAACGAATAGTTGTGGTAGGGATGACAACCATAGAGCCAGTTAGCTACGCGATAGACCTCATCCTTCTTGACGATATCTGGATAATAAATATGTGCGTAGTTCACGGTGATGCCGAAGTTCAGCACGGCATTCACACCAGCCCAGTTTCCAAGTCCGATGGGCACGCCATACGGGTTCTGCGTGTCGAAACTATGGATGTATTCGACATAGCGCTCGACCATAGGACGCAACTGCTCCTTATAGGCGGCATCCTTCATAGGGATGCTATCAAGCATGGTCTGCAAGTTGCGAGGAACATTGCGGTTGTTGCCATTGCCAACACCCGTTAACCAGTTGTTGTCTGCTTCAGCCTGTCTGTTGCGACGACGTGGATTGCTGGCCATCAACTGTTCAGCCTCTTGACGCAAACGATCAGCTTGCAATTGTGCTCTCTCAGCCAACTCATTGTTATACCCCCGAAGCACGCGGGCTGCTGATGTAAACACACCTGCGGCCTGAATGTCAAGACTTGGATTACGGGTCGTAAAGGCCCACATATCATCTGGAGTACCACTACTTTTTCCGTCAGCACTTACTTCATAAGGCTTCAACGACGGATCGTAGTGCAAACCATCGGTGATCGAGGCAGCATCGCCCAAGTGGTGATAATTGTCTAGGACGGAGTTTGAAAGTGTTGAGGACATGTGACCGATTTGCTCTGCCTGAGCCACAAGATTAAGAATGCCGTGCTCGATAAACTGCAGGATATCGGGCTTGCCATCAGGACGGTGCAGTTCCACATAACGCTGCTCCTGACTGACAAATGTTTCATCACGCTGCGGTTTAAATAAATCCCACGTCCGTATTAAGTTCTGCACAACATTAATGTTCGAACTTGTTTCGATATCAAAGTCGCCTGCATCGAAGAACCCACCAATGTTCAGACCAGGAATGAGTTCATACGGTTTATATTTCGTATCTGTCGTCTGACCCTGACTATGCAAATCGAAGTGGTCACTAGGCGGAGCCTGCAGGTAGCCCTCCTTGAACGGTTCTCCATGCCAAGTGCGGTAACCCTCGGTAACATACATGTGATTCATGTGTATGGGAACCCATACATCGGTTGTCGCATCAGTGATTTTGTCATATACGTGTTCGTCAATCAAAAAATTGTTCGTCTTCGTATCGCCATACTGTATATAATAGATTCCTGGGGCTTTAACAGTCGAAAAAACGAACTTGACATAATTGTATTTATAATAGGGTCCCCATGTCTGGATCTTACCCTTGAATGCCTGCTCCGTAGTGCCGTCTTCCTTAATACGCATAAGCGCGGCTGTTGCTTGCGGCTTATCGGTCTTGTCCAATTCTATGACTGCTACCTTGGGTTGTTCGGGTGTGTATCCAATCTGCGAAAAACCAATGTTAGGTTCACGAATCCAACCAGGGATAGCATGAGGTTCCACAGTCCAAGTAAAAACTTTGCCTGTCTTTCCTTTCGGCAACACGCTACGAAGCACGAACCAACCGTTCTGAGCCAACATACGCCCATCATAAAGTTCCAATTCAGCATTATCACAACTGATACGAATCATACGTTCGGGAGCATCCAAAGCCATCGTAATGGAATGACCCGTCTCTAAAGGACAGGGATCTACAAAGCGATCGGTACCACGGTCATCGTATGTCTTGAAACCCTTAAACTGACGAGGCTTCTCGCTGTTAGGGCGAGTAATAGTCTGACTTGTCGCATAGCGAGGAAAGCGGTTCAACCGACCATCCATCATAAAAGTCTTCAACCAATATTGCGAGGGCAGGAACTCCAAATTGAAACCTGCTTCTCCTACCAATTTCTCTGGCACGGGCTTATCGAGCCAGACAGCAATCTCCACAGCTTTGCCTTTGGCTGTTACCTCCACACGGCTGTTGAAATCCTCTTGGAAGCCAGCTGATGGACCACCCAAAGCAGCCGCCGTGTAGCGCAGAGCCACTTCTATGCTACCTTTATTACGATCTACTTTACGATCAGTCATCGTTGGTACCAAATCCCATTGTTCGGGGGTCTTGTTCAGACGAACAGCACCACCCTGAATGGTGCGCACCCCATGATGAATGATTTCAATACCAGAGTTCTTCTCATCGTTGAACCCGCCGTTAAAACTATTGCTGAACACCAGCACATTCACGCCTTGACACTCGAAATATTCAAGGTCGTTCAACCTTAGATCTTGTGCCATTGAGAGGGCACAAAAAAACAGGAAAAGAGTCGCTGTAATAAAAGGTTTTTTCATGTGTATGTTATGTATTGATGCTTACCATCGGTAATATTACCTAAACCTCCGGCAGCATATCAAGATAGTAAAATGGATGCTTTAAAATCGTTTTATCTCTTCATACTTACGCTGATGATTGTCTGATGATGTTTTAACATGCTCGGGACAAAGTTAGGGAAAAAAACTCAAATAACTATATAATAAGGTGTAAAATATGTGAAATGGGCAAAATTTTAGCATTTGACACTTAATAAATCATAATTTTTTGACTTTTCTTGCTAAAACATATCGTACATAAGAATCTTTTTTCATACCTTTGCCCCCCGAAACGAAACAGACCCCCTCTAACTCCCCCTCTATGGGGAGGAGTAGGAACTAAGAGTGATAATTTCTAAAAAATAAAATCGAAGAGTTGAAAATGCAGAAAAATCTGGTGATTGTAGAGTCTCCTGCCAAGGCGAAGACATTAGAGAAATTTCTTGGAAAAGACTATAAGGTGATGTCTAGTTATGGTCATATTCGTGACCTAAAGAAAAAGGACTTTGGAGTGGACTTGGACAACTTAAATCCTGAATATGAGATTCCGTCTGACAAGGAGTCGTTAGTGAAGTCATTGAAGAAGAATGCAAAAGAGGCGGAAACGGTGTGGCTTGCGTCCGATGAAGACCGTGAGGGAGAAGCTATCTCGTGGCATTTAGCCCAAGTATTGGGACTGAACATGGCTCAAACCAAACGTATCGTGTTTCACGAAATCACGGAGAATGCCATCTTAGAAGCCATCAAGGCACCTCGCACCATCGACATAAATCTTGTAAACGCTCAGCAGGCACGTCGTGTGTTGGACCGTATAGTGGGATTCAAACTGTCACCCGTGTTATGGAAAAAATTAAAACCATCTTTGTCAGCAGGTCGAGTTCAGTCGGTGTGTGTACGCCTGATTGTAGAACGCGAACGTGAAATTGAGCAGTTCAAGGCAGAGTCGAGCTATAAGGTAGAAGCAGAGTTTGAGACGACTGACGAGAAGGGTCAGAAGACGGGGTTCCGTGCAGATTTGAACACACGTTTCAAAACAGAAGAGGATGCTCGCCATTTTCTCGAATCGATTGAAGGCAAGACCTTCACTGTGGTTGACATCTCGAAGAAACCGATGAAGAAAACTCCGGCACCTCCATTCACAACCTCTACACTACAGCAGGAAGCTGCCCGCAAGTTGGGATTCACGGTATCACAGACTATGATGGTGGCTCAGCGTTTGTACGAATCGGGATTCATCACCTACATGCGTACTGACTCTGTGAACCTGTCAACCCTGTGTTTGGGAACCAGCAAACAGGAAATCATTGCTCAATGGGGTAAGGAGTATAGCAAGACACGCAACTACCACACCAATTCGAAAGGAGCTCAGGAGGCTCACGAAGCCATTCGTCCGACCTATATCTCTAACCACGAAATTACAGGCAACGCGCAAGAACGCAAGTTGTATGAGCTGATTTGGAAACGTACGCTGGCTTCACAGATGGCTGATGCAGAGACAGAGAAGACAACTATCAAGATAGCCCTCGACGGCACAGATTATGACTTCACAGCAAATGGAGAAATCGTAACTTTCGATGGTTTCCTGCGCTTATATCACGAATCAGTGGAGGAAGAGGATCTACCCGATGATGAAACCCGCCAATTGCCAAACCTCAAAATCGGCACACAGTTGAAACCCGTGGTTCTACAAGCAATGGAGCGTCTTTCGCAAGCTCCTGTCAGATACACAGAAGCCAGTTTGGTACACAAGTTGGAAGAACTGGGTATTGGACGTCCTTCGACCTATGCGACTTTCATCTCGACCATTCAGCAGCGCGAATATGTGGCAAAGGGCAATAAGCCAGGCGAGAAGTATCAGTTCCATATTCTAAAACTGCAAAAAGGCAAAATCAAAGAATCGACCAAGACAGAGGTTGTAGGGCAGGAGAAAGCCAAACTGCTACCAACAGACATCGGTGTAGTGGTGAATGACTTCCTTATGCAGTTCTTCCCTGAGATTATGGATTACCACTTTACAGCCAATGTAGAGAAGGATTTCGATAAAGTGGCAGAAGGTAAGGCTGACTGGAAAAAAGTTATCAAAGACTTCTACGGAGACTTTGAACCTTTGGTAGAAAAGACAATGAATGACAAGATGGAGCACAAGATGGGCGAACGCGTTCTAGGTACTGACCCTACGAGCGGCAAACCTGTATCTGTGAAAATCGGTCGATTTGGCCCTGTGGTACAAATCGGAAGTGCAAACGACAAGGACAAACCTCGATTTGCTCAACTAAAAAAAGGTCAAAGTATCCAAACAATCACATACGAGGAAGCTATGGATTTGTTCAAACTGCCTCGCACCCTCGGCGAATATGAAGGCTTTGAGATCTCGATCGGAACAGGAAGATTCGGACCATACATTTTGTACAATAAATCGTATGTAAGTCTGCCGAACAATTATAACCCGATGGATGTTACGCTCGAAGAGGCAATCGAGTTGATCAACGAGAAGAAACAAACCGACCAGAAGAAGCATCTTAAACAGTTTGCAGAAGAACCCGAATTGGAAATACTCAATGGACGATTTGGACCATATCTACACTACAAAGGCAACAACTATAAACTGCCTAAAAGCCAAAGCGACCTTGAGACTCTCACAGCAGAGAAGTGTTTGGAGATTATCCGGGCTCAAGAAAGCAGAAATCACAAAGGCAAAGCAAACAAGGACTGATGAGAGTGATTCTGATAGGATACATGGGAGCTGGTAAAACCACCTTTGGAAAGGCACTCGCTCAACAGATGGATATGACGTTCTGCGACCTCGATTGGTACATCGAAGAACAAAACAGAACCACGATCTCACAAATCTTCAAGAATGAAGGCGAAACTGCCTTCCGTGAGAAAGAGCGGGAAGCCCTCCACAAAGTGATGCAGCAAGATAACCTCATATTGGCAGTTGGAGGAGGAACTCCCTGTTTCTATGATAATATCGACTTCATGAATCAAAAGGCTCACACTATCTATCTAAGCGCAACGCCTGAGACACTAAAGGCTCACATCAGGATGGGAGGATCGAAACGTCCACTTGTCGATGGAAAGACTGATGAGGAACTAACGGAGTTTATTACCACATCACTCAAGAAACGTGAGTCTTATTATCAAAAAGCGGCAGATACCATAACAATTCCAACTATCACACGTCAGGAGGAAATCGACGAATGTGTAGAAGTCCTCAAAAAAATCATAATTAATCGAGTATCTCAACAAAAAAAATAGAGGAATGGAAAAGCTGACTATCATTAAAGTTGGAGGAAAGATTGTAGAGGAAAAACAATCGCTGGAGCAATTGCTCGACAGCTTTGCCGCAATTCAGGGAAACAAGCTATTGGTTCACGGAGGTGGTAGAAGCGCCACTCAAATAGCGGCTCAACTTGGCATTGAGACCCAAATGGTGGATGGTCGTAGAGTGACTGACGAGGCGATGTTGAAAGTGGTGACTATGGTATATGGCGGATTAGTAAACAAAAACATCGTTGCTCAATTGCAAGCCCGTCATATTAACGCAATGGGACTCACTGGTGCCGACCTAAACGTAATTCAATCCCATAAGCGGCTGCCCAATCCGATAGATTTCGGTTTCGTAGGCGATGTAGACAAAGTGAATGGCAAGCAACTGGCGAATCTAATCAGCACAGGAATCGTACCCATTATGGCACCACTTACACACGATTGTGAAGGACATCTTCTCAACACCAATGCTGACACAATAGCAGGCGAAGTGGCAAAGGCGCTTACTCCTTATTATAATATAAGGCTCATATTCTGCTTTGAAATGGCTGGTGTGATGCAAGACGTAAACGATGAGCAAAGTGTCATCCCACACATTAATGCTACCGACTTCAAACGGCTTGTAGATAACGGAACGATTCAAGGAGGTATGATTCCGAAGATACAAAACGCAATTGATGCTATCGATGCAGGAGTGGAAGAAGTAATCATTACCAAAGCAAGCGCTATTGATTGCAATAAAGGTACTAAAATAACAAAATAAAAAAATTTCGGATGAATTGTAACTTTTGTACGGTTCATCCGTCTTAATTATAGAGAGATGGAAGAAATCAGTTTCAAGAATGATGTATTACCGCTTAAAGATAAGCTCTTCAGACTGGCTCTACGCATCACGTCGAACAGAGAAGAAGCGGAGGATATCGTTCAAGACACACTGATTAAACTATGGAACCAACGAAATGAATGGAGTGCCATTCGTAATATGGAAACATACTCAATGACCGTTTGCAGGAATCTTGCATTAGACGCCATCAGTAAAAGCGAACGACAAAACATATCGCTTGATGAAACTGCACATGATCAACCTGACACCTCTCGGATGCAGGACGAAGTGCTGATGAGACAGCAGCAAATGGATAGGATACGAGCAATTATCCAACAACTGCCTGAAAAACAACGAACCATCATCCTGCTACGCGACATAGAAGAAAAGTCCTATCAAGAAATTGCAGAAATCATGGGTATTAACCTATCGGATGTAAAAGTAAACCTTTTTAGGGCTCGTCAAACGTTAAAAGCAAAGATTAATAAATCATAAATCGCTAAATCATATTAAGTTGATGAATTATCAGTACATAGAGCAATTGATTGAACGCTACTGGGATTGCCAGACAACATTAGAAGAAGAACAGATTTTACGTTCGTTCTTCAAACAGGATGACGTTCCCATGCATCTGATGCAATACGTTCCCTTCTTTGCTCATGAGGCAGCAGAGAAAAACGAGAAACTGGGCGAAGACTTCGACAAACGTATTTTAGCGATGACTGCTGAGGAAAGCAAAACCGTTAAGGCGAAGCAAATCAAACTGCTCACAAGAATTTCACCATTCTTCAAAGCAGTAGCTGTAGTCGCAGTGATTCTCACCATCAGCAATATTGCAGAAAGAGCATTGCAGAACAACTCAGCAAGCGGTACAACCGTTGGTGTTACTGACACCTACACGAGGAAAGAAGACATCACAGCGAAAATCAAAATCATAGACTCCTCCCAATCGGAAGCAATGGCAAAGACCGACTCACTAAAGCAGGCTCCCGCAATCAACAAGGAAGACATGATGTTGGAATAGCTGATGAAAAGACATAATAACAATCATTTTCTTTTATATGCTTTAACTAAAACCTAAGAAAGCGAAACTGTGAAGTTTCAATTCTCTCAAAAACCAATTAAGTTTTACAAAACTTCGAAACAGAGCTGACGAGAAGTCAGCTCTTTTCATTTAGGTAGGAGTTTTTTATTTTCCCCTAGGGGCTGCAAAATTTTCCCTTAGGGGAAACAAAAAACGCGATAATTCAAAAAGTCTTAGAATTCAAGGTTGGGGGAACATCCATATAGACGAAGATGATACTGATGTTCCAACAGCTATATCATTGCCTTTCATTTTATTCCAAACATCATCTAAACCGCAATCTCAAACCCGTTTTATGTCTCAATCAACACATTTACCATTATATTATTTGGTTATAATTGGAACTTTGCGTAAATTTGCAGTCAAATATTTTGAACTAAAATAAAAAATATGTCAGACGAATTGGAAATTAAAGAATTGGAAGAGGTTGTTGTCCGATTTTCGGGCGACTCTGGCGATGGAATGCAACTCGCTGGAAATATCTTCTCTACAGTCTCTGCAACTGTAGGTAATAGTATCAGTACCTTCCCCGATTATCCAGCCGACATACGTGCCCCGCAAGGCTCATTGACTGGTGTATCAGGATTCCAAGTACACATCGGAGCAGAACAGGTTTATACTCCAGGCGACAAGTGTGATGTGCTGGTAGCGATGAATGCAGCTGCATTGAAGACACAATACCGCTATGCTAAACCTGGTGCTGCAATCATCATCGACACGGACTCTTTTGGTCCCAAAGATCTGGAAAAAGCTGCCTTCAAGTCGAATGATTATCTTGGCGAAATGGGTATCGACCCTGATCGAGTGATTGCATGCCCTATAAGCCAGATGGTGAAAGACTGTTTGGCTGATTCTGGTATGGACGTGAAAGCGATGATGAAATGCCGTAACATGTTTGCTCTGGGATTGGTCTGCTGGCTGTTCGACCGAGATTTGGACGTAGCATTCAACTATCTCAAGGAGAAGTTCGCAAAGAAAGCAGGAGTAGCCGAAGCTAATATCAAAGTGATAAAGGCCGGATACGACTACGGACATAATACCCATAGCTCTGTTGCAAATGTCTACAGAATCGAGACCAAGCACAAAGTGCCAGGACGATATATGGATATCACAGGAAACAAAGCAACTGCTTACGGATTTATCGCAGCAGCAGAAAAGGCAGGACTGAAACTATATCTGGGTTCCTACCCCATCACCCCTGCTACTGATGTGCTGCATGAGTTATCAAAGCATAAGTCACTTGGAGTAACTACTGTTCAGTGTGAGGACGAAATCGCCGGCTGTGCATCTGCATTGGGTGCTTCATTTGCTGGAGCCTTAGGAGTTACCTCTACATCAGGTCCTGGTATCTGTCTGAAGAGTGAAGCGATGAACCTAGCCGTCATCATGGAACTCCCATTAGTAGTACTCGACGTACAGCGTGGCGGTCCTGCTACAGGTTTGCCGACAAAGAGCGAACAAACCGACTTGCTTCAGTGTCTGTTCGGGCGTAATGGTGAAAGTCCAATGCCTGTGATTGCAGCTACAAGCCCTACAGATTGCTTCGATGCCGCATATCAAGCTTCGAAAATGGCCCTTGAACATATGACACCAGTTATCTTGATGACTGATGCCTATATTGCAAACGGTTCAAGTGCGTTCAAACTGCCTAACCTTGCTGACTATCCAGCCATCAACCCTCCATACGTTCCTGAGGAACTGAAAGGGAAGTGGGCACCCTACCTACGTAATGAGGACACAAAAGTGCGTTACTGGGCAGTTCCTGGTCGCGAAGGGTTTGAACATATCCTTGGAGGATTAGAGAAAGACAACCAAACAGGTGCCATCTCGACAAACCCAGAGAACCACGACCTGATGACTCGTCTGCGCAAAGAGAAGGTGGACAAGATTCCGGTTCCTGACCTCGAAGTTTTGGGAGACAAAGATGATGCAGACCTACTGATTGTGGGATTCGGTGGCACTTTTGGCCATCTTCATGCAGCTATGGACACCATGCGTGCTTCAGGAAAAAAGGTAGCAATGGCACATTTCAAGTTCATCAACCCACTTCCAAAGAACACTTCAGAAGTACTCTTGAAGTATAAGAAAGTGGTTGTAGCAGAACAAAACATGGGACAGTTGGCCTCTTGGCTCCGCATGAAAGTGGACGGCTTTGTACCTTATCAGTTCAATCAAGTTAAGGGACAACCATTTGTCGTAGAAGAGTTAGTTAATGCTTTCGAGGACATTTTAAAGAAGTAAACGATTATGAATTATACAGCACAAGACTTTAAGAAAGGACAACCACGTTGGTGTCCAGGATGTGGCGACCACTTCTTTTTGGCATCGCTCCACAAAGCTATGGCTGAAATAGGTGTTGACCCATGGAACACAGCCGTGATTTCAGGTATTGGATGCTCAAGCCGTTTGCCTCACTATATGGCGACTTATGGAATGAACACCATTCACGGACGTGCAGCAGCAATTGCTACAGGAGCGAAGGTTGCCAACCCAAACCTAACCGTTTGGCAAGTTTCTGGAGATGGAGACGGATTGGCTATTGGTGGAAACCACTTTATTCATGCCAATCGACGCAACATCAATCTCAACATGATATTGCTCAATAACCGCATCTATGGACTGACAAAGGGGCAGTATAGTCCTACCAGCCCACGTGGTTTTGTCTCAAAATCAAGCCCTTACGGAACAGTAGAAGACCCATTCCGCCCAGCAGAACTATGCTTTGGCGCTCGTGGACATTTCTTTGCACGCGCAGTTGCTACTGATGCCCCTGCAACAGTTGAGGTATTGAAAGCAGCATACCAACACAAAGGTGCAAGCGTATGCGAGATACTGCAAAACTGTGTTATCTTCAACAACGGCACACACGATAGTGTTTACACCAAAGAAGGACGTGCTAAGAATGCCATCTATGTGGAGCATGGAAAACCATTAATCTTTGGCGAGAACAACGAATTCGGACTTATTCAAGAAGGATTCGGCCTAAAAATCGTAGAGATTGGCAAGAACGGCATCACAGAAAAGGACATATTAGTTCACGATGCTCATTGCGAAGATAATACCCTACAGTTGAAATTAGCATTAATGGGTAATGGTGATGGATTCCCGATCGCATTAGGTGTCATTCGTGACGTAGAAGCCCCAACATACGACGAAAGCGTTACTTCACAAATTGAAGAGGTGAAAGCATCCAAAAAGTACCACAACTTTGCAGAACTGCTCGAAACAAATGACATTTGGGAAGTAAAATAATTTGCCGAACATTTATCATAAGTCCCAGTGTGACAAAGTGCACATTGGGACTTCATTTACTAATCACATCAAAAACATCATAGATGAAGATAATACCAACCAAGATTTGTACATCATTAATAATTTGTATGATGATACAAAATACGATTGCTCAATCGGTAGACAAATACACTACCACGAAAGATGCCAACTTTGTTCATTCGTCCATGAAGTTAGCAAATAAGGCTGAGGGAACAATCGTAGCATCAATCAAAGGTTCTGAGCGGGGAACTGTTTTTCGTGCTTGGGGTACGACATTTAACGAGTTGGATTGGGATGCCTTCAATCTTTTGTCACGAAATGATCAAGACGAGCTGATGAAAAATCTATTCTCTCCGCAAGGAGACTTAAGATTTACACATGGTCGCGTATCGATGAATGCAAACGACTATGCACGCAGCTGGTATAGCTGTGATGATGTGGTGGGGGATTTAGGTTTAAAATACTTTAATATAGAGCGAGACAAACGAAACATTATCCCATTGGCACGAGCCGCTCAAAAATACTGCCCTCAACTGCAGTTGTTTATGAGCCCTTGGAGTCCTCCCGCTTGGATGAAGATTAATCAAGACTATCCTGTTTCGCCTAATCAATACAACACAATGGACAACCGTCAGGGCTATCTGCTTTATATGGAGAAAGATTCCCAAAATCAAAACGTCAACTTCGACCCTGACGAAATGAAACTGCTTGGAGAGAGGAACGGAGTATTCCCTCGCAGGTTAGCTACACAAGACTTTTTTATTCAAGACCCACGTTATTTGCAGTGTTACGCAAATATGTTCTGCAAATTTATTGACCTTTATGCTGAGCAGGGACTTCCGATAACAAAGGTAATGTATCAAAACGAAGCTTATTCTTATACACCCTATCCAGGCTGTGCTTGGACAGCAGAAGGAACTCTTCGTTTCAATAACGATTATCTTGCTCCAACATTGGCCAAAGCACATCCAGAGGTAGAATTGTGGATTGGCACATTCAACACTAACCGCCTAGACTATGTTGAGAAGATACTTGACGACAAGACGTTACAATCCAATGTTCATGGAATCGGGACACAGTGGGAATGCCGAGAGAACCTTCCACAGCTACGCGAGCGCTATCCTAATCATCGATTTATGGTGAGTGAAAGCGAATGCGGTAATGGTCAGATGGATTGGGCAGCTGGTGAACATACTTTCTTCTTAATATCAGATAATCTCGGAAATGGTTGCGACGAGTATTACAATTGGAATTTTATTCTGACAGATAATGGCATATCTCCTTGGGGATGGACGCAAAACGCTCTTGTACAAGTAGATAGTAAGACTCGCTCAATGCGCTACACAGCAGAATACTTTGCCTATAAGCACTTCAGCCATTTCATCACTCCTGGAACAGAAATGGTTGGCTATGCTGGCCGCAATTACAGCAAAACACCAGTCACTGTTTTCAAAAATGAAAAGAACATTATCATTACTGCCGGAAATTTCACAGATTCAGAATCTTCTATCAGTGTAAAGATTGCTGATAAATATTTGAACATAAAGCCACAGCCACATTCCTTTAACACATACATAGTAAAGAAATAGCCAAATGAATCATGATGAATTCTATATGAGACGATGTATTCAACTTGCCAGAAACGGCAAGATGAACACATCTCCAAACCCTATGGTTGGTGCAGTTATTGTAGCCAATAACAGGATTATCGGGGAAGGCTATCATGTGAAATATGGAGAAGGACATGCAGAAGTGAATGCATTTGCATCAGTAAAGAAAGAAGACGAACCTTTACTCTCACAAGCCACTATTTATGTGAGCCTGGAGCCTTGTAGCCATTATGGAAAGACTCCTCCCTGCGCAGATCTGATCATTAGAAAAGGGGTGAAGCGCGTGGTTGTGGGATGCGAAGATCCGTTTGCAGAAGTACGAGGTCGAGGCATTCAAAAAATCCAAGCTGCTGGTATCGAGGTTACAAAGGGAATATGCCAAAGAGAATGTCAAGAATTAAACAAAGTATTCTTTACATTCCACCAACTCAAACGTCCTTTCGTCACGTTGAAATGGGCTGAAAGCCAAGATGGTCTTATCGGAAGTATCAACTCTGAGGGAAAACTACAATCCTCTCAGATTTCCACTCCTTTGACACGAATGCTTTGTCACAAACTACGTGCCGAACATCAAGCAATCCTCATCGGACGTAACACACTTGAGACAGATAATCCTTCGCTTACGACTCGTTATTGGATTGGCAAAAATCCCATAAGGATTTTACTAACCAACTATAATCCCGACAAATCTTTTAATATTTTCGACAATACGGCTCCCTACCTTGTGATGAGTGGAACTATTTCCGAACTAATGCAAGAACTCCACTCAAGAGGTATTCAATCATTGTTGGTAGAAGGAGGAAGAAATGTACTTCAACAATTTATTGACCAACAGATTTGGGACGAGATGTACATAGAGAAAGGGGATTTAATCATCGGTAAAGGGACTAAAGCACCCCAAATTCCCAATCTGCCAAACCTGCATCAATCGACAGACTTTTTCTTCAATAGAAGGATCGTTAAGATAAGACATTTCATGCTATAAAAAAGATGACGAAAGTTCATGATGAAAATGCTTAAATCCAACACAAAAATTTGAAGTATCTGGAGGCTTCAAAAATAGTTATCCTTAAGGGAAAAATTTGTTACCCCTAGGGGCTGCAAAAATTCCCCTTAAGGGAAACAAAAAAGAGACACTTCAAGAGACCTTAAAATTCAAGGTCGAAATGCGGCAAAAAAGATGAAGATGATGCGCTTGAGCTGACTGCATTTTCTACCATAAGAATTGCGTTAAATGCCTGAGAAAAACACCCGCTTTAAGGCGTTTAGGGCTTAAAAGAACAAAAAAAACACCTAAAAAATATTAAAAGTCTGTTATATACTTCTTTATAGCAAAAAATGTTCGTATTTTTGCATGTTAAAATACATACAATCGTATAATGAGAAAGTATATTTCAATCATATCGTTTGTCATAACAAGCCTTTTTCTCACCATTGTCCATTCATGTATCAAAGATGACGAAGTTGAGAACACGCCAACTTGTGTGATTACCTCCATTGCCGTAAATGATATAACTTCATATCTCACAACAAAAGCATCGGACGGGACAGACAGCATCTATACCAGAACAATTAGTGGTAGAAACATAAAATTCAATATTGACCAGGTAAATGGGAAAATCTATTCTATAGACTCCTTACCCAGTTGGACAAATCTCAAACGAGTAGTAGCATCTTTCGGATATACAGGTACGTTATACGTACGATATAGTGTTGATTCACTTTATTATCCATTAACAAATGGAAAAGACTCGTTAGACCTTTCGACTCCTTTAGATTTGTTAGTAGTAGCTTCTGACGGCATATCATCCAAACATTATACGGCCGTCATCTACCGCTATACAGCTAATGCCGATTCAATGATATGGACATCTCCCAACACCATTAACATCCATCCGACATCCTCAACCAAACTCATTGCGGCAAATGGGCAGTTGTACATCTTCGCAGAAAAAGAAGGAAAACCATTCGTCAGTTGCGGTGATATTGACGGACGCTCTTGGCAAACATCCGATTTGGCAACAACAGCCAACCAACTCGATTATCAGTCAATACTATACTTCAATGGAAAGTTCTATGCCCTCGATCTTAATGGCACCATTTTTGCATCTATAGACGGCATAACCTGGAATGTAGCATCAAGCCAGACGGTTCAGAAATTGTTGGCTGCAGACAGATTCTTCCTTTATGCATTTGATGGCACACAAATAATCGCAACTTCTGACCTCAATAAATGGACAGCGAATGGGAACCGCCACCTTGACATGTTACCAGAACAATTCATAACATCAACAGCATACGATACACGAACCAACTCAAATCTACAAGTGAATGTGTTGGCTGGAGTAAGCAGTAAAAAAGCCAATTATGCTGTAGTATGGTATAAAATAGCTGCAGAAGAACAGGCAAGCAATCAGCAATGGGATTACATTTCAATCACTTCTGAAAACAATTATCCTTTGCCAGCCTTTAACAACCTAACAATCTTCCACTACAACGATGCTTTATACGCTTTAGGAGGCGACAACAAAACTTTTTATAAGTCAGAAGATAATGGTATCACCTGGAAACAAGTGACCGAATACCAGTTCCCTCCCACGTCTTTAAAGGCAAACAAGCCCGTTAGCGTGGCCGTAAATGGAGAACAAGTGATCATGATACAACCAAGTGATGAGGGCAATCTCACTATGTGGAAAGGCAAAATCAATAAGTTGAAATGAAGTTACACAAGTTCATATTAACATTGACATGTATTCTCTGCACCACAGCATTGTATGCACAAGAACTTGAATACAGATACGAGTTAGGAGGCATGCTTGGTTCAGGGTTCTATCTTGGTGATGCCAACTACTCCTCACTCTACAAGAACAATCATTTGGCAGGAGGCCTTTTGTTCCGCTACAACCTAAACCCACGAATGGCATTGAAGTTCGACCTCATGTACTCAGGCATCTCAGGCAATGCTCTTGAATTACAAAACAAATACCCAAATGTAACAGGACAAGAATGGAAATTCAGCAACTCTGTGATTGACCTTGGTTGTCAATACGAATTGGGATTCTGGGGATACGGAACTGGGCGTAGCTACAAAGGCACTAAACGATTGGTACCATACATTCAGATTGGAATGGGATTCACATACGGAAACAAAAATATAACGATGAACATCCCTATCGGATTTGGTGTAAAATACAAGTTGAAAGAACGACTCAATATCGGCTTCGATTGGAGCATGCACTTCAGCATGAGCGACAAACTCGATGGAATCAGTGATCCATACTCCATCAAAAGTGGATTTTTGAAAAACAAAGATTCATATTGCCTGACAAAAGTCTATCTATCATTCGACTTAAGTCCTAGATTTCGAGAATGCAATAACGATTAAACTAAAACAAAATACAACGATATGTCAGTTCAGTTAGACCTCAATAGAATACCCCGCCATATAGCTATCATAATGGACGGAAATGGCAGATGGGCCAAGGCTCGTGGAATGGAGCGCACCTTCGGACATCAACAAGGGGCACAACAAGTTCATGAGATCATGGAAGAGGCCGTACGTCTTGGTGTTGACTACCTCACCCTATACACATTTTCAACAGAAAACTGGAATCGACCTATCGAAGAAGTTTCTGCCTTAATGGCATTGTTATTACAACACCTTGAAGAAGAAGTGTTTGTAAAAAACAACGCAAGATTTACTGTGATTGGCGATTTTGGCAGACTTCCACAAATTGTTCAAGATGCTTTAGCACACTTAATAGAAGTCACTAAGAACAATACAAACACCTGCATGGTATTGGCATTAAGTTATTCTTCAAAATGGGAACTGACAAAAGCCATGAAAGATATTGCGGCAGAAGTAGAAGCAGGCAAAATTAAAAGCACAGATATCACTGAAGAAACAATAAATCAACATCTAGAAACAAAAGACATGCCAGAGCCAGAATTGATGATTCGTACAGGTGGCGAATTGAGATTAAGCAACTATCTGTTGTGGCAATGTGCATATTCTGAGTTTTATTTCACAGATGTTTATTGGCCAGATTTTACCATCGAAGAATTCAGGAAAGCAATTGCTGACTATCAAGGACGTCAAAGACGCTATGGGAAAACTGGTGAACAAATAGTTGAAGAAACGAGCAAATAAGATGATGAAATATTTGACACATATAAAAAGTTTAATATTGGCGTGTTTTTGCATGGGCATAAGCTCAGTAAATACTGTGACTGCGCAAGACAAACCCACCATTATCTATGGGCAATCCCACAGCTATCCTATTGGAGGCATAACTGTGGAAGTCACAAATGAAGGAGCACAAAAATACGAAGACTACATACTTATCGGCATCTCCGGATTAAATGTAGGTGATAATATCACTGTTCCAGGAGACGACATCACTGAAGCCGTAAAACGCTATTGGAAACATGGATTGTTTTCTGACGTTAGGATTGAGGCTTCAGAAATCCGCAATGACAGTATCTTCCTTAACATCGTTTTAGGCATACGTCCACGAGTATCAGAAGTAAATATCTACGGTGTAAAGAAAAACGAGCGTGAAGACCTCGCCGACAAAATCGGTATCGTTAAAGGTAACCAAATCACCCCAAACATGGTGGATCGGGCCAAGATTATCATAGAAAGATACTTTGAGGACAAAGGATTCAAAAATGCTGAGGTTGAAATTGTTCAAAAAGATGATATTGCACACAACGACCAGTTGATTGTTGACGTTAATATCAACAAAAACGAAAAAGTTAAAGTTAATAAAATATACATCACAGGCAACGAACATATCTCACGTAAGAAGTTCATGGGCGGATTCTTCTCTGGAGGTCTGCTGAAGAAAACCAACGAGAAGGGTATAAAAAGTCTCCTCAAGTCAAAGAAGTTTATTGCTGAAAAATACGAGGAAGACAAAGAGCGTGTCATAGAAAAATACAATGAATTAGGTTATCGAGATGCTATTATAGAATCGGATAGTGTTGTTGACCTAGGCAACAATCTCGTCGACATCTACATCAACATATACGAAGGTCAAAAATACTATCTACGTAATGTAAGTTGGGTGGGCAACACAATTTACAACTCCGATGCGATGTCCGAGGTTCTGGCAATGAAACGTGGAGACGTATACAACCAAAAGAAACTAAACGAACGACTGAATAGCGACGACACTTCTATCGGCAACCAATATTATAATCATGGATATGTGTTCAGCCGTATTGAGCCAAAAGAAGAAGAGATTGACGGCGACTCCATCGATCTTGTCATTTATGTAACAGAAGGAAAACAAGCATCTATCAACAAAATCCAGATATACGGAAACGACAAAGTCTATGAAGAAGTCGTTCGTCGAGAGTTGAAACTAAAGCCAGGTGACTTGTTCACGATGGATGCATTCAAAACTACTGCACAGGAAATTGCTCAGATGGGGCATTTTGATCCAGAAGCACTCGATCCCAATAAATGGATCAAAGCAGACCAACAGAACGGCACAGTAGATCTCAGCATCGGATTGACTCCAAAACCAAGTGATCAGGTTGAATTCTCATTAGGTTGGGGACAAACTGGTATTATTGGTAAACTTGGACTCAAGTTCTCAAATTTTTCAATGCAAAACCTTTTTGGAAAAAATAAAGCACGTAGAGGCATCCTGCCACAAGGACATGGACAATTATTCGAATTGAGCGGCTCAACCAACGGAAGCTATTATCAATCCTATAGTGTTTCATTCTCAGATCCTTGGTTTGGAGGCAAACGTCCTACACGTCTGTCTGTTTCTGCATTCTATTCACGACAGACAGACGTTAATAGCAGCTACTACAACAGCAACTACTACAACTCCTATTATTCAATGTTATACGGTCAGGGCAACTACAACAGCACATACTATAACAACTACTCATCATACTACGACCCCGACAAATACATTCAACTATTTGGATTATCCGTAGGATGGGGAAAGCGACTCAATTGGCCAGATAACAATTTCTACCTGAACGCATCATTAGCATATACACGATACATGCTGAAAGATTGGGAATACTTCCTCATCACAAATGGAAACTGTAACAACATCAACCTGACACTACAGTTGATTCGTTCATCTATTGGTGCGACCTTCTTCCCCCGTCATGGTTCAGAGATATCATTATCAGTCAGTGCAACTCCTCCTTATTCTTTGTGGGAAGGTACTGATTATAGCAAGCTTGCCACTTCGACAAGTGATGCAAATTACCAACGTGACCTTCAAAAGAAATACCGCTGGATAGAATACCATAAGTGGAAATTCAACTCTAAGCTCTATATACCATTATCCGGAGCTAAAAAATGTTTCGTGCTGATGGCACGTTTGGACGCAGGTTTCCTTGGACACTATAACAAAGACAAACGTTCTCCTTTTGAAACGTTCTATGTAGGTGGAGATGGAATGTCTGGTTATTCAACAAGCTACTATTCCGAGACGATTGGTTTACGTGGTTATGAGAATGGAGCTTTAACACCAAGCGTGGGTTCTGAGGGTTATGCATATACTCGTATGACAATGGAGTTGCGTTACCCATTACTGCTTGAAGGCTCAACCAATATCTATGCGCTCGCATTCCTCGAAGGAGGAAATGCCTGGAACGACATTCGAAAGTTCAACCCATTCGACATCAAGCGTTCTGCCGGAATTGGTGTTCGCCTCTTCCTCCCGATGGTGGGACTTATGGGAATTGACTATGCATATGGTTTCGATAAAGCATTCGGTTCATCAAGTTATGGAGGTGGACATTTCCACTTCGTTCTCGGACAAGAGTTTTAATATAATTTCAAATTTAAATAAGATACGGATATGAAAAAACTATTATTCATAGCACTCATAGCACTTCCAATGAGTGTATTTGCGCAGAAATATGCGCTAGTTGATATGGAATATATTCTCAAGAATGTTCCTGCTTATGAACGTGCCAACGAACAATTAAACCAAATCTCAAAAAAATGGGAAGGCGAAGTGGAAGCCATTCTTAAGGAAGCAGAAACTATGTACAAGAAGTTTCAATCTGAATCGGTGTTTCTTTCGGATGCACAAAAACAAAAGACTGAAGAGGCAATTATGTCTAAAGAAAAAGAGGCTAGCGACCTGAAGAAAAAATACTTTGGAAGCGAAGGTGAACTTTTCAAAAAACGCCAAAGCCTTATGGCTCCTATACAGGATGAGATATATAATGCTGTTAGAGACATCAGTGATCAAAAAGGTTACCAACTAGTTCTCGATCGCGCATCAGGTGGAAGCATTATTTATGCGTCTCCTAAGATTGACATCAGTGATGAAGTATTGCAAAAACTTGGTTATTCAAATTAAAACATTAATCAATTAAATCATAAAACAAATGAAGAAACTTATCATTTTAGCGCTTATTGCACTCCCACTGAGTGCGTTTGCACAGAAGTTTGCACATGTAAACACAGCAGCAATCTTGTCGACTATGCCAGAATACACTGCTGCACAAGAAGAACTCCAGAAACTGTCTAAACAGTATCAAGATGAATTAAAGCGAATGCAAGATGAACTCCAAACTAAATATGAAGACTTCCAGAAGAATGGAGAATCACTACCAGAAACCATGAAGCAACGTCGTCTTCAGGAGTTGCAGGACTTAGATACTCGTCTCACCCAATACCATCAAACTGCTCAAGCAGATGTTGCTAAGCAAGAAAATGCTAAGATGGCAGCTATTTCTGAGAAGGTAACTAAAGCTGTTAAGGAAGTAGGCACCTCTGGTGGATATGTATACATTATGGATGTTGCAGGCGACATTCCTTTCATTAACGAGACTCTCAGTACAGATGTGACAGATCAGGTAAAAGCAAAGTTGGGTATAAAATAAAAAAGAGTGTTTTACACCAACAAAATGGAGAGCAGCCGAGGGCTACTCTCCATTTTAATTATGCTATGAAGGATTACAATTTCTTATATGCTGCATAGATAGCATCAGCTGCAGCTTGCATCTCTTCTTTTGAGAAACTCTTTTTAGGATTGCTGAATAGCATGTCTTTTTCTGATTGCATAGGAATCAAATGGATATGTGCGTGAGGAACTTCAAGACCAAGAACTGCCTCTCCGACTTTCACGCATGGGAATGCCTCTTTAATGGCAATAGCGACTTTCTTTGCAAATACTTGAAAACGTGCTATCTCATCGTCTTCCATATCAAAGATATAATCGACCTCTCTACGTGGAATACACAATGTGTGACCTTTCACCAATGGGTTAATGTCAAGAAAGGCATAGAATTCCTCGTTCTCTGCACATTTGTAACTTGGAATCTCTCCGTTTACTATACGAGTGAATATTGAAGCCATATGATTTCTTCGTTTTGAGATTACACAGATATGCTAAGGATTTCCAGTTCTATCACTCCTTGAGGTATTGTGATTGTAGCGACATCACCTACTTTCTTACCAAGGAGTCCTTGTGCAATTGGGGTTGCGACAGAAATCTTACCTTCGCTGAGGTTTGCTTCGCTTTCACTTACCAATGTATACTTCATCACCATACCTGTTCTCACATTTTTCATCTCTACTTTGGAAAGAATCTGAACCACATCTGTCTGAACCTTTGATGTATCAATGATCTTTGCATCAGCAAGCATTGCCTTCATCTCTGCGATTTTTGTTTCAAGTTTACCTTGGGCTTCCTTAGCTGCATCATACTCAGCATTTTCGGAAAGGTCTCCTTTTTCGCGAGCTTCCTGAATTTGACGTATCACTTCTGGACGCTCAACTTCCTCCAGTTGTTTAATTTCGGCTCTGATTTTATCATAGCCTTCTTGTGACATATAAGCCATATCTTCAATAATTTCTTTTTACTGTTATTAGAATTGGTATTTTTAGTTTGTTTGGCGCAGAAAATAATAAGAATTCCAACACGTAAGCATTGGAACCCTTTTTATCCTCTTGCGCTGCAAAGTTACAACTTTTATTTTGAATGACAAAGTATTTTAACTGATTTGTTTCTTTTTGGCACAAAAAGCAGCCAAAAACGACCTAATAACTCGACTAATTACTCAAATACATCTTGCAACACCGCAAGAGACTTTGGCTCACGAAATCCTGAGAAATGAAGCATGTAGTACTCAATGATAACTTCAAGACAGCGACGTCGCTGATGACGATTCATCCGATAAAGATGCATGTTCGCATAGTCCATATATAATAAATAAGGTATAGCTTTTGCTTCGTTCGGCTGAAGATAATGTTGATGAACTGGCTGGATGCTACAATATTCGCTGTTCATCAAATCGTAGAATAGCGAATGATGCGAAGGCTGTGCCTTCTGAGTCTCTGTATTGGGGTAAATACCCAAAAACCTTGTCAGCCTCATCAAAAACACAATATGGAAATTCATGTAGTCTGTTTCTGCATAGTCAAACCACTTCAACGAATCCTCTATATACTGATATAGTAACTTGTTCTCGCCTTCCTCACGCAAAAGATTGCTCAAACATTCTGCGATAAACAATACGATAGAAACCTTTAGAGAATCGAAATGCAAGGTTCGGAAGGGATGATAAGACTGAATTGCTTTGGCTGAAGGAAGGCGTTCCTGACCATGAATGTTTGTGTCGAATTCAACTAAACTGAGCGGAAGTAACAGAGACGGAGTTACCCTGCCAGCCTTAAATGTGGATTGACGATGAGAAGAACGCTTTGCAACAAACGACATTCGCCCTCGACAATCTGTGAACATATCCACAATATATCCATTTTCGCCATATTTCACTGTTCGCAGAACAATTCCTCTTAGCCTTTCCATCATTAATTTTACTTAATCGCAATCTTTCGCGATTGCAAATGTATGAAAAAAATATGGAAAAAATGCAGAATATGAAAAAAAAATGCAAAAAAATTTTGTCAGTCAAAATAATGTCCGTACCTTTGCATCCGCAAATCGCGAAAGCGGTTCGCTAGACGCAAGTCAGAGGCTGGTCCCTTCGTCTATCGGTTAGGACGAGAGATTTTCATTCTCTAAAGAGCAGTTCGATTCTGCTAGGGACTACTTCACGAGATAAGAATTGAAGAACGAGCTATAAAAGTAAGCTCACAAAACAGTACAAATAATAAACTTAAATAATGGCAAATCACAAATCAACAATCAAACGCATGCGTCAGTCTGAAACTCGTAGACTGCACAACCGCTATTATGCAAAGACGATGCGTAATGCTCTCCGTAAGCTTCGCGCTACAAAGGAGAAAGAGACCGCTTTAGAACTTTATCCAAAGATCCAGAAGATGTTAGACAAACTTGCAAAGCAAAACATTATTCACTGGAAAAAGGCAGCGAACCTCAAGTCAGGAGCAATGTTGCACATTTCTAAGCTCTCTTAATCGCAGTAAACTTGGTTTACATGTCATTATAGAATAAATAAGGTGTCGATTCGACATCTTATTATTTTTTTATAACAGTTGTTATAGACTGTTTATGCCCATAAGAAAAAAGCCACAATTAGCAGAGGCGAAAAACGATTACCCCTAAGGGAAAAATTTGTTACCCCTAGGGGCTGCAAAAATTCCCCTAAAGGGGAACAAAAAACATGATGTAATTCAGATGCCGCAAAACCCAAGTTCAGGGAGCAGCAAGAGTAGAGAAAATCACATTCATTTCATACACAAACGAATTTAAACGTTTTTAGGCAGAAATCGCAACATAATACACCAAAGGTGTATTTCTTATGGCTTTTTTAGGCAGAAAGTTTGCATAATTCAAAAAAAAATCGTAAATTTGTACCGAAAATGTGATTTAAACGAATAATGGATGATTTGATTCAAGCAGGAGCTGATTACTCCGCAAGTAATATTCAAGTATTGGAAGGCTTGGAGGCAGTACGGAAGCGCCCTGCAATGTACATTGGAGATATTAGTGAAAAGGGACTTCATCACCTAGTGTATGAAGTGGTTGATAACTCTATTGACGAAGCATTAGCTGGTTTTTGTACCCACATCGAGGTAACAATCAATGAGGACAACTCAATAACCGTTCAAGACAACGGACGTGGAATTCCTGTTGACATGCACGAGAAAGAGCATCGCTCTGCACTCGAAGTCGTTATGACAGTACTTCATGCTGGAGGTAAATTTGACAAAGGCTCATACAAAGTATCGGGCGGACTTCACGGTGTAGGTGTAAGTTGTGTAAACGCATTGTCAACCAGAATGATTTCACAAGTGTTCCGCGACGGAAAAATCTACCAGCAAGAATATTCTTGCGGTAAGCCACTCTACGACGTGAAGGAAGTCGGAACTACCGATATACGAGGCACCCGTCAGCAATTCTGGCCAGATGGGAGCATCTTCATCACACGCACATATCGTTACGAGATATTAGCAAACCGAATGCGTGAGTTGGCATACCTCAACGCAGGAATCACCATTACGTTGCAAGACATGCGTCTCGACATGAATGCACAAGCAGGATATGAAGGTGTACGCAAAGACGTATTCTATTCCGAAGGTGGACTTCGTGACTTCGTGAAATATATCGACTCCACACGCACCCACCTCTTCAACGATATCATCTACCTCAACACAGAGAAAGGTGACACACCTATAGAGGCAGCCATCATGTACAACACCTCTTATTCAGAGAACATTCACTCATACGTAAACAATATCAATACAATAGAAGGAGGTACCCATCTGCAAGGATTCCGTACGGCTTTAACCCGTGTGTTGAAGAAATACACGTCGGATGACCAGAAACTAATGGATCGCCTCAACAAGCAAAAGATTGAGATTAGCCCTGAAGACTTCCGTGAAGGACTTACTGCCGTCATATCAGTGAAGGTAGCCGAACCTCAGTTCGAAGGACAAACCAAAACCAAACTTGGAAACAACGAAGTGATGGGAGCAGTCAACTCCGCTGTAGGAGAAGCACTCACCAACTACCTCGAAGAACACCCCAAAGAAGCGAAGCTCATCATCGACAAGGTGGTACTTGCAGCCGAAGCACGTATAGCAGCTCGAACGGCACGCGAAAAAGTGCAACGCAAGAACCCAATGTCAGGAGGAGGACTTCCAGGCAAATTGGCCGACTGCTCAGACAAAGACCCTGCAAACTGCGAAATGTTTATCGTCGAGGGAGATTCTGCAGGCGGTTCAGCCAAGCAAGGACGAGACCGTCACTTCCAAGCCATACTGCCTATACGAGGTAAAATCTTCAATGTAGAACGTGTAAAGTGGCATCAAGCGTTCGACCATGAAGAAGTTAATAACATCATCAACGCACTAGGAGTACGCTTTGGTATCGATGAAACAGACAGCAAGGAAGCCAACTACGAAAAGTTGCGCTACTATAAGACAATCATCATGACCGATGCCGACGTCGATGGTTCTCACATCGACACCCTTCTACTCACACTTTTCTTCCGTTATATGCCACAACTCATCAAAGACGGACGACTCTATATTGCAACCCCACCACTCTACAAGTGCACAAAGGGCAAGATAAGTGAGTACTGCTATGACGAACAGGCACGTTTGCGTTTCATCGACCAATATGGCGACGGAAATCAAGACAGCATCAAGACCCAGCGCTACAAAGGTCTTGGAGAAATGAATCCAGAACAATTGTGGGAAACGACCATGAACCCAGAAACCCGTCTGCTAAAGCAGGTAACCATCGAAGATGCCGCAGAAGCCGACTACATCTTCTCAATGCTAATGGGTGACGATGTTCCACCACGTCGTGAATTCATCGAACGCAACGCTACTTACGCAAACATTGATGCATAAAAAAGGCATAAGTCAGGGACTACCTGACTGCGAGAAATAAATAAGAAACATTTCATTCAATTCTTACATATATTCTCGTGCCGACCAAAAAGAAGTGATTCTGACCGAGTCGGCACATCTTTCAAACAAAAGAAAAAGGTCAGTCGTGAGACTGGCCTTTTACGCATCTATTACCCCCCATTCCTACTTTTCAATTTCTTTTAGATATGAAGGAGTGTGCTTAATATATTCATAGCCAAACCTGCAATGCAAACAATCTTTAGCGTCACAATAGCGACTCGTTAACTGCAGAATAGCCTGCGATTCCGAAGCAGAACGACAATCTATCCCAGCATCACTCCACATTGAAATAATACTATTGCGCTCAGGTTTTGTCTGCTCTAAAAAACTAATAGCTCGTTGGCACATACTCTCATCCGCCTTATACTTACCATAAGCAAACAATAGCGGGACAATACTATTAATAATAATAAGGTCTTTAGTTGCATTTGAAATAGACTTAACACCCCTAGTAGCCTCTACGTCAATAAACGAATAGTGATGATGCCAATAATCACCAACAGAAATGCTCAACAAATCAAGCAAGTCATCAATCGTGTTAGCTTCAACCAATCGAGAAAGATTGAGACGATTAGAATAATAAAGCATAGCAAGTTGTGCTATTCTGATATAAGGAGAACTCTGAGGACGCATACGCATAAACCTCCATAAAGTAGGGTCTATACTTTGAAGATTGAACTTTTTGCTTAAATAAGAATACTCCGCCTTCAGTTTGTGGTAATAGTCAGATAATTGAAGATGTTGATGTTGGAATGTGTCATTTAGAAAACCAGCCTGTCCAAAAAAGATCGCCTCAATCTGGAACAAATTATCTCTATGTTTACTGATAGCACTCATTGGTATCGACAACGCCCATCGTTCAAAGGCATCACCATTCTTTCCAAAACCAAAGTTTCGGGCAATCGTCACAAAAGCCGTTTGTTCCCAACTCAAATCACATTTCTTCCTACGCTCTGTAATTTGCAACGTACGCTGCTCAAGACGCTCTACATACAAAGCAGAAAGCCACGATGTAATTGTAAGCCGAGATAATGATACTAAAGAATTGCGGCATCGAGGATAACGATCCGATTGCATCAAAGCATCATAATTTTCCTGAACATAAGAAGGGATCTCCAACTTCAATTGAGGAATCTCTAAACCTTTTGAGGTCTTAACCTCACAATCAGCCTCAGAGACTACGTGCAAGATAACATTATCGTAAGCAGCATCCACATCGTGATGATGACGATACCAGTCACTCGACCGAAGATGAATCTCTACGTTTCCCACCCACTCTACATCACCAATCTTGAGCTGCGCCCCAACGAAATCGGGACCAGCGTCTGAGTTATGCCGTCCAACGCTGATTACCTCAATAGGCTCACCATGTTCCGTTTGCAGTTGACTAAGTGGAAACATGCGATGTTGCCATGCATAATGAAGCATATATTCCATAAATTGCTCTCTTTGCTGCAAAGTTACTTAAAAATCTTTAAACTATAAACCATAAACTATAAACTTTTATTATCTTTGCAGAAAAATTAAGACATTTATGAAAATTGCGTTAATTGGATATGGCAAGATGGGAAAGATGATTGAACAGATTGCCATCAGTCGTGGACACGAAATCGTAAGCATCATCGACATAGACAATCAAGACGATTTCAACACACCGCAGTTTCGCTCAGCAGATGTTGCCATAGAGTTCACGGCTCCTCAGGTTGCCTATAACAATTACTTGAAAGCTTGGGAGCAGAACGTAAAAGTCGTTTCTGGCAGCACTGGTTGGTTAAAAGAGCATGGAGAGGAAGTGCGTAAAGCTTGTAACGAAGGGGGAAAAACCCTATTCTGGGCTTCGAACTTCAGCATTGGTGTTGCAATTTTTTCTGCTGTAAATCGTTATCTAGCCAAGTTGATGAACCAATTCCCACAATATGATGTGGAGTTAGAGGAGACACATCATGTCCACAAGCTTGACCATCCATCAGGTACAGCAATCACACTTGCAGAGGAGATTGTGTCTGCTCTCGATCGCAAGGAAGGGTGGGCAGAGGAAACAACAGACCCCAAGCTTTTACGAATAGATGATATCCGTCGCGGTGAGGTGCCAGGCATTCATACTGTACGCTACGACTCCGAAGCCGATCTAATTACCATCACTCACGATGCTCACAATCGAAAAGGCTTTGCACTTGGTGCAGTACTTGCTGCAGAATACACAGCAAAGCATCAAGGTCTTTTAACAACAAGTGATCTTTTTCAGTTTTAAGGATTTTTAACCGCACGTCCTGTAGTCTTTATCAGCAAAGCGACGTCAAACAAATAAAAAGACTCAACATTTATGGTAAAATTTAAGGGAACTAAACAAATAAAAGCAGAAAGAGCCAACGCAGAGAAAAGCGAAAAAGCAGAGAAGAAAAAGAACTGGGTAATGTTTATCATCGTATTGGTACTTTACCTCGCTTTCCTCTATTGGGTTGGTAGTTGGTGGGGACTGCTCGTCGTACCATTCATCTTTGATGTATATATAACCAAGAAAATCAAATGGACCTGGTGGAAAGACCTTGATAGTCCAATAGGCCGTACACTGATGAGTTGGGTAGACGCACTGGTATTTGCGCTTGTAGCTGTTTACTTCGTCAATCAGTTCTTCTTCCAGAACTACCAGATTCCAAGTAGTTCTCTAGAGAAGTCACTCCTGACGGGCGACTATTTGCTGGTAAGCAAGCTCAGCTATGGTCCTCGCATCCCTCAAACTCCGCTTACAATGCCTCTCACACAGCACACACTACCTATCATCAATGCAAAGTCATACATCGAGTGGCCACATTGGGAATACCGTCGCGTGAAAGGCTTGGGCAAGGTAGAATATGGAGATATTGTTGTGTTCAACTACCCTGCTGGCGATACAGTAGCTGTCAACTATCCAAACGACTTCTACGAACTCTGCTATATGTATGGTGTAGAGGCCTACAAAAACGAAGGGTATAATTTGCCGGCTATGCGTACACTCAGTACTGAGGAGCAGATGAAATTGTTCGACGAACTCTACCAAGTCGGAAAGAAACTCGTTGCGCAAGAGAAGTATAAATATGGTGATATAACCAGCCGCCCTGTAGACCGTAGAGAGAACTATGTGAAACGTTGTGTAGGTCTGCCCGATCAAACATTGGAAATCAAGAATAAGATTATCTACATCAACGGTGAAGCCCAAAAGACTCCTACAGAAGCTCAGTTCAACTATTATGTTTATGCAAAAAACGAACTAAGCGATGAAATGCGCGATGAGTTGCAAATCAGCGATGAAGCATACGTTCACTGGAACGACCGCCCAGATCATCCGTTTGAGGAACATCGTTTAGGTGTTCCACTCACTGAGCAATCAAAAAAAGAACTCTTGAGCCACCCAGAGTTGATTGATAGTATTGGAGAGATTATGGATATCAATTCTGGACATGTGTATCCACTCAACCACGACTATGGATGGACACGTGATAATTACGGACCTATCTGGATTCCTGCAAAAGGAAAGACTCTCAAACTCACAATGGATAATATTGCAATCTATGACCGCCCTATCCGCGTTTACGAAGGGAACACTTTGAAAGTAGAGAACGGCAAGATTTTCATCAATGGGCTTGAGACTGACGAATACACTTTCAAGATGGACTATTACTGGATGATGGGTGACAATCGCCACAACTCGGCAGACAGTCGCTATTGGGGATTCGTTCCTGAAGACCACGTAGTTGGCAAACCTCTATTTATTTGGTTATCTATCTGTCCAGATACCAATCCTGCTTCATCGAAGATTCGATGGAACCGTCTATTCAAATGGGTAGACAATATTAAATAAGCAATCCGACATAATAGTATAATGTCCGAAAACAAAGAGCGGAGTCAATGAATTGGCTCCGCTTTTTGGAATCGTTTTACAAATCGCTATTGTTGAATTGCTATTGAACTCGGTTATATTTGATAGCTATCATTGTATTGCGAATATCAGACGCAAGAAGAAGTGGAAACTATTTATTCTTCTCACACCAACGACGGGCATTCACGAACGCTTCAATCCAAGGAGTAACATCATCGTGCTTACGCTCTACAGGATAATCGGCCATCTGCCAAGGGAAGATAGCACGTTCCAAGTGAGGCATCATCGCCAAGTGGCGTCCATCAGCCGTACAGATACCTGCAATATCGTAATCGCTTCCATTTGGATTAGCTGGATAGCCATGATAGTTGTACTTCGCAACTACATTATAAGCACTTTCAGGATCAGGCAGCACAAAGCGACCTTCACCATGAGCCACCCACAGTCCTAACTTGTTACCACTAAGAGATCCGAAGAGTACTGACTCGTTCTGTGGGATGCTAAGTGTGAGGAATCCACTCTCGAACTTATGGCTGATATTATGCTGCATGCTGCCCTTCACACCCAGCAATCCGAGTTCCATCATCAACTGGCATCCGTTACAGATACCCAGCGACAGAGTGTCCTTGCGGGCGTAGAAGTTATCAAGTGCCTGTTTTGCTTTTGGATTGAAGAGGAATGCTCCAGCCCAACCCTTTGCACTTCCAAGCACATCTGAATTGGAGAATCCGCCACAGAATACAATCATCTGTATCTCCTCAAGGGTTTCGCGTCCACTCACAAGGTCGGTCATCATAACATCCTTCACATCGAAGCCCGCGAGATAGAGGCAGTAAGCCATTTCGCGCTCGCCATTCGTACCTTTCTCACGAATGATAGCAGCCTTTGGACGTGTCTCAGAAGGTGCTGAATTACGATCAGGACTGATGCCATACTGAGCAAATGTTCCTGTGAAGTCGGCATTGAACTTGTGTTCGATAGGTTGGTTCTTATAGTTCGCAAAGCGTTCGTCTGCCTGGCCGTTCATGCTCTGCAAACGATCCAACTCGTGTGAAGTTGAATACCACTCATCGCGCAACTCGTCTATATTAAATAAGGTGTTGCCTTGAGTGCCTTCAAGTTTGATTACCCGTTCTGCGATTGGCTCGCCTATCTTGGCAAAGCCTACTCCGGCATCTGCCAATATGCCTTCCACCTTGCCGGCATTCTCTTTCGCTACCTGAATCACAACAGCCGGATTCTCTGCGAACAGCTGCTTCACGAGGTCTTTTTCGCCCATTTCATCGAGTTTTATCTTCAATCCGCCCTTTGTATTTGCGAAACACATCTCGAGCAAACATGTAATCAAACCTCCTGCGCTGATGTCGTGACCAGCCAGCAACAATTCATCATTTACCAATTGCTGCACAGCCATGAAGGCATCGCGGAAGTACTCTGGATTCTGAACAGTTGGCACATCGCTGCCCACCTTTCCTTGTGTCTGAGCGAAAGCGCTACCTCCGAGCTTCAGTTCATCGAACGAGAAGTCAATATGATAGAGCACAGAATCTACATTCTGAACCACAGGCGATACCACCTTGCGGATGTCACTTACCTCACCTCCACTACTTACGATAACTGTTCCTGGGCTTATCACCTTGGTGCCATCAGGATATTTCTGTGTCATCGAGAGGGAGTCCTTACCTGTTGGCACATTTACCTGAAGTGCACAGCAGAAGTCGCTCAAAGCCTTCACTCCAGCAAACAGACGTGCGTCTTCACCTTTCTGGCTACGACAAGGCCACATCCAGTTGGCTGACAGGCTTACGCTGTCGAGACCTTCTGCCAAAGGCGCCCAAACGATATTCGTAAGTGACTCTGCCACAGAGAGTACGCTACCCGCAGCGGGGTCTGCTAATCCTGCCTGTGGAGCGTGTCCAATAGCTGTTGCGATACCAGCCTTTCCTCGATAGTCGAGAGCTACCACACCACAGTCGCTAAGTGGCAACTGCAGCTCACCCTGACATTGCTGACGAGCAATCTTACCTGTCACAGAACGGTCCACCTTATTGGTCAGCCAGTCTTTACAAGCTACAGCTTCGAGCTTGAGAACCTGCTTCAGGTAGTCGTTCAGCGCCTTTGTATCGTATTCCACATTTGCATAGTGGTGCTCGACAGTCTCATCACGCATAAACGTTTTTGGAGAGTGACCAAACATCTGCGAAACCTCCAAGTCGAATGGACGGACTCCGTCGCCCTGCTCGAATGCAAAGTGAGCATCTCCTGTCGTTTCACCTACCACGTATAGTGGTGCACGTTCGCGTTCTGCTATCTTACGGACATGATCGATATGAGCCTCATCGATGAGGAGTCCCATACGTTCCTGCGACTCGTTGGCAATGATTTCCTTCGAACTGAGAGTTGTGTCGCCAATAGGCAATTTGGTCATATCGATGGTTCCACCACACTCTTCGACCAACTCGCTCAAGCAGTTCACATGTCCTGCGCTTCCATGATCGTGGATAGACACGATTGGGTTCACATCTTCTTCGCAAAGTGCGCGTACGAGGTTATTGGCACGCTTCTGCATCTCTGGGTTGGCACGCTGAACGGCATTAAGTTCGATGCCGCTCGAGTAGCGACCAGTATCTACGGAACTAACACTTCCGCCTCCCAAGCCGATACGATAGTTATCACCACCCACTACAACAATCTTGTTGCCTTTCTGGGGTTCGCCTTTCAGACAGTCGCGCTTGGTTCCGTAACCAACTCCACCTGCCAGCATGATGACCTTATCGTATCCATACATAGGCTCCGACTTGCCTTTCTCCTGATGCTCAAACGTGAGCACAGAGCCGCAGATGAGTGGCTGACCGAATTTGTTACCAAAGTCGCTTGCTCCGTTCGAAGCCTTAATCAGTATCTGCTCAGGTGTCTGATAGAGCCAATGACGAGGATGCTCGCTGTTGCGGTAGCTGGTCATGTAGACAGCTGTTCCGGCAATTGGCCACGAACCTGTTCCTCCACCCATACGGTCGCGAATCTCACCTCCCGTACCTGTTGCTGCACCATTGAAAGGCTCCACAGTCGTAGGGAAGTTATGCGTCTCAGCCTTCAGCGAAATGACCGACTCGATGTCTTTCGTCACGAAATAGTCGCTGGTGCTGTGGTCCTTTGGGGCAAACTGCTCCACGATAGGACCTTGGGCGAATGCCACATTATCTTTATATGCAGAGATGATTTTGTTTGGATTCTCCTGTGTGGTCTTCTTAATCATCTGGAACAAGCTGCTTTCCTGCTCTTTTCCATCGATGATAAAAGTGCCTCCAAATATCTTGTGGCGGCAATGTTCCGAGTTAATCTGAGCAAAGCCGAACACTTCCGAGTCAGTCAGCTTACGTCCCAACTGACCCTCCACCTTATGCAGGTATTCTATCTCCTCAGGACTTAGCGCCAAACCCTCCTGCTCGTTATACTCGTCCAGATTATCGATGTGCTGGATGGGAGCAGGTTTGATGTTGACTGTGAAGATGTCCTGATTCAGTTCCTTGTACTTGCGTTGCAGCATCGGGTCGAGATTCGAGTCGTCCGTAATTGGAAAGAACTCTTCGATGCGCTCGATGCCTGTTAAGCCCATGTTCTGGGTAATCTCAACTGCATTTGTACTCCAAGGAGTAATCATCTCTCTACGTGGACCTGCGAACTGGCCACTAACTGTCACTTCGTCAAGCTTGGTTGCACCACTGAAAAGCCACTGAAGGGCATCTGTTTCCTTTTCACTGATGTCATGATTCATGCTCACAGCGATGATGCTCTTCTGAGGCGTGCTAAAAAAGTAAATCATTGTTTCTTATTGATAAGTTTGAAATATTACACTGCAAAGTTACGAATAATTATCGGAACAACAAAGGCGTCAATACGAAAATGTTTGATTTATGAATAAAAAAGGTGTTTGAATCCATCATCTTTGATGATGACTCCGTTTTTTGCTGAAGATAAATTTTTCAACCCTTAGGGAGAAATGTTTTTTCCCCTAGGGGGATTTTCTGTTGCACGTCGTGCAACGTACGTTGCAGGTCGTGCAACATACGTTGCAGGCCTTGCAACAGAAATTACCCTTAAGGGTTGCAAAAAAAAGCCCTAAGGGAAAACAATTTTCCCCTTAGGACTTTCTCATGACTGCTGGAAACCAAAGAAAGCGTCAATACGACACTTGACACTTCATACCCACAGCCTCCACTCTTGCAGCAATTGCATCCAACTCTTCATGTGATGCTTTCTGTAAATGATGTGCAGGAGTTTCGCGATCGATAGTGTATATCATCACTTCAGCTGGGCAAATGGTAACGAGTGCCTTCAACCAAGGTTCTACATACTCGTCAGCAAGGTTGGAAACATCACGTCCCTCAAATTCGCCCTTCAGAAACATCGTCTGAACAATACAATGGCCTTTGAATTCTGCCATCTTGGCTATAAGTTGATTCACGTCATAGTTGTTGCTGACCGGACGGTCTAATAGTCGTATATAATCATTCGATACTGTGTCGAGTTTCAATATATTATTGTCAATCTTCAACAACGCATCGAACACACTTTGACGAAGTATTTGTGTGGCATTGCTCAACACACTCACCTTCGCTTCTGGAAAGAACTCATTGCGAAGTGCGATTACCTCATCGACAATTTCAGGGAAATGAGGATGCATCGTTGGTTCTCCATTCCCCGCAAAAGTAAGCACATCGGGCTTCGGACCCTCCTGCTGCATCTTGATAAGCTGGTTGCGCAAAGCATCCACAACTTGCTCGCGAGTCGGCATCCGATCATGAGCAATGAAATCGTGGTTGAAACCGCATTCACAATAAATGCAGTCGAACGTACAGCACTTCCCATCGTGAGGCAACAAATTGATGCCCAGCGACACACCCAACCTGCGGCTGTGAACAGGTCCAAAGATAGGAGAATTATATAATACCGTCATAAGCAATTCTGGTTTTTACGCTGCAAATTTACACCTTATTTATAATATGAGCAAGTTTTTTTTGCCTCAAACAGCAACTTTTCCTTAAAAAATTTGGTCGTTTCAAATAAAATGCGTTCCTTTGCATGAATAAAAGACAAAGAATGCAACCATAGGCTAGTTCTTAGAACTACAAAGAAAAAAAACAATTGAGATAATTATTCTTTAGTATTAACTATTCATTAAAACCAAAAACGTATGAACAAAAAATTACTTTTGTTTTGTGTAACGATGCTTGCATCTGTTACAATGTTTGCGCAGAATTGGGACAGACCAGTAGCGTCGAACTATCAGTTCGTTACTGAGATGAAGAACACTCTGCAGGCAAACGCTCCGTATTGGGAAGGTGACACAACCGTTTACTACCTCTACAATGTAGAAGCAGACGGTTTCCTTACCAACGCAACATGTCCAACCCATGCACAATGGGCAACACATGCAGCACTGAAAATTGGAACAGGAAACAAGGTCATGATGGCTCAGTATCGCCTGGCTCCAATCATTGAGACTGACACAACCTATTATGACAGCCTCATCGTAGAAACCGATCCTGACACTTCGTACACGAAGCAGTTCATGAAGGTCGACACAGTTAAGATCACAATCCCAGAATGGGACGGTGTGACTTACAAAATCCTCGACTACTACAACGGAGCTTGGAGAGGCGTGTTCCCAACATCTACTTATGCAATGTTCGTAGACCGTGGTAGTCAGCCTGACTACATGTGGAACATAAAGTCAATGGGTAACGGTGTCTATCGCATTTGCGTGTCAGACATGAACCCAGAATGGAACTCACACGCAGCAGACAGCTTGTTTGGCAATCCTGAGACCTATCTTGGTTTCAATAAGTCGGACAACGACTACGATCCAAGTTTGGAGGAAAGCGCAATCGTTATGCCTTTGACTCCTATGTTGAGCATCACAGGTAAGGCTTATAACCCAGGTGCTGAAGAAGGCGAAAGAATGGAAGACGCAGAACTTGCTATCGACTGGAAGTTCATGTCTGAAGCAGAATTCAACAAGTACGCTTCACACTTGAAAGCATGGGACTACATGGCAAACGGAGATTTGGACAACTACATTGTTAGTGTAGAAGACAAATACGGCACAAAGATCGACCTGTCAAAGCTGAGAGCATTCTTCGATACAACTTCTCCTGTTCTCTATGAGGACATCGAAGCAGCAATCAAGGAGGTTGAACAAGCAATCCGTCAATACATCATCGACACAGTCTTTGGAGACGCTACAGACGAGAATCCTGCTAACATCACAATTTTGATGGAGAACGCACGACTCGAGAAGCGCAACATGGACGGTTGGTCAATCACTCAAGGTATTGGCGACAACCTTAAGTATCAGGAAACCGACGGTAACTTCACTACATTCACAGTTGACGGAGAATCAGTAAGAGGTTACATCAACAATGAAACAGGCTCATGGATCAGTGGATTTATCGAGGCTTGGTTGCCTGCTCCTGGTCCACTTGGAAACGGTACAATCAGCCAGACAATCAAGGGTCTGCCAGCTGGTAAGTACAGCTTCTCTTGCGACGCTATTGCATGTAACCAGAATGCTGGCAAGCAAGACAACGTAGGCGTTTACCTCTTCGCTGAAGGCGGTGGCGTAAGCATGAAGAAATCAATTTCTACAGCAAACGAAAAACCAGAAAGCGTTGAGTTGACATTCATCAGTGGTGGTGGTGACATCGTTATGGGATTGATGTCTCAGGATTCAAAAGCAAACTGGATGGCTGCCGACAACTTCGAACTTTGGTACTACGGTCCAGTAGAAGGCGATCCATATGAGGCAATCCTCAAGACCAACATTGCTAGCTACGAGAAGCAGTATCCAGACATCGAGTCTCTGATGGCTAACAACGACATCAAGGACGCTTACTTAGCAGAACTTGACAATGCAAAGAACTGTACAGAAGGATTCGAGAAAGAAGACTCTGTATTGGCAGACGCATTCAACAGCCTGAAGCAATCTGTTGCTGACTATGTCAGAATGGAAAGCTTGATGGAAGAAGTTCACGCAAAGGCTGACGCATTCGAAAACAGCGACTTCCCAGGTCTTGGTGAAATCCTTGGTGAGTACTACGAATTCGAACTGCTAGCTGCATACGAAGAGTGCACAGCTGACGCTGCAATGATTGACACAATCGCTGCTACAATGGGCAAGATGATTGTTGAGCACATCACAGCTAACGTGAAGCCAGGCGACGAGCTGACTCCGCTCATCTCTAACCCTGCATTCGACACTAACTTCGACAGTTGGAGCACCACAGGCGCACGTCCTGGATTCGGAGGAAAGGGTGGTAATGGTCAAAATGGCATAGGCGATATAAAGGTCATTACAGAAAGTGGTTGCGCTGAAGTATTCCACAACACATTCGATATGTACCAGATTGTACGCAACATGCCTAAAGGCTCATTCAAGCTGACTTGTCAGGCATTCGAGCGTAACGATGGTGGCTGGAAGGCTCAGTGGGAACAAGGTCCAAAGGTAGGTATCAACGCAGTTCTCTATGCGAACAACTTCACTCAGAAGGTGAACCACATCATGGAAGGCGCTCAGGACGAATTCATCTACCGTGCTAACGACTCTGACAGCTATCCATCAGATGAGCAATGGACTGAAATGGCTAAATTTGTGCCTAACTCAATGGACGGTGCTAACTTCTACTTCAACCTTGGAGAAGACCACCAGATGTATCTCGTAGAACTGAACTTCACCTTGCCAACTGCTGGCGACAGCATCCGCATCGGATTGAGAAACGACTACAACAACAGCTGGGTAATCTTCGACAACTTCCGTCTCTACTACAACGGTTCTGACGCAAATGCATACAAGGAAACTATCGACGTACTCTCAGAGAAACTCAACAACGTATTTGAGAATAGTATGGGCGGTAAGGATGCAGAGCAGAAGGTTACTGACGCTCTCCAGGCTCTCGCTCAGGCAGTAGCAAGCAACAATGGTGACAAGTGCCTCGAGGCTGTCACAATTGGTGAAGAAGCTTTGGCTTATGCAGAGAAATCAATCGAAGACTATGCAGCTCTTGAAGTTGCATGGGGCGAACTGAGCAACAACCTTGTCACTTACGAAGAAACAGCAACTCCTGAAGTTCTTGCAAAGGCTAACACTGTATTCAACCAGATAGAATCAGCTCTTGAGAAGATGGATCTGACTAACGAAGAAGTTGAAGCTCTCATCGATCAGGCTAAGTACTACGGATCAGCATTGAAGATTCCTAACACAAGCGGTGCTTCAGTTGATACTCCTATCAACCTGTCAGAAGTTATCATCAACTCTACATTCGACACTATTGGCGACTTCACAGGATGGTCTTCTGGCTTCGGCGCAGGTGGTACAACTTCTACTAACGCAGAGTGCTACCAGAAGGGCTTCGATGTTTATCAGGATCTCGCAGGTCTGCCAGCAGGTTACTATGTAGCTTACGTACAGGCATTCCACCGTCACGGCGACTCTGGTACAGACTATTCTAAGTTCTCTGGAGCTGCAACAAGCGACAAGGAGGCATATTTCTATGCTACATCAAGCGAAGGAACAGCAGAAACTGAGATTGCATACTGTAGTGAAGGCGCTGTTTCTGGCGACACTGATTGGATTGGTGGAGGAACCTCAACTGTAGGCGACAAGCTCGTTATTCCTAACACAATGGCTGCATTCACTATCTGGTCACAGCAGAAGAATGAAGAAGGCGTTGAAAGCGTATTCGACAAGTACACTGACAGAGCTCGCTTCTACAACCACATCGTACAGATTAAGGTTGGTGAAGACGGCAAACTCCGCCTTGGTGTGAAGAAAGATGGCAACATCGGTGCTGACTGGTGTATCTTCGACAACTTCCGTCTCTACTACCTCGGAGCAGAGGCTGACCCAGCTATCGATAGCAGCATCCAGAACATTGAGAGCACTAACAAGGAAGTTAAGGGTATCTACAACCTCGCTGGTCAGAAACTCGCAGCTCCTGTTAAGGGTCTCAACATCATCGATGGAAAGAAGTACTTCGTAAAGTAACAGCCAACTCTTAATCCCCTCTATGGGGAAGATAAATAGACAAAGGTGCTCGGACATTCGTTCGAGCACTTTGTTTTTGGTAATTATTCTAAATTAATAATCCGTAATTGAAATAAATTTTGTATCTTTGCACATCATAATAATAAATAAGGTGTAATGAATACAGACTTTGACATACACGAAGAGCAATATGTAGCAGGAGGTAAGGAAAAAGATTTCGAGAACGCCTTGCGCCCGCTCCACTTTCAGGACTTCAGCGGACAAACCAAAATAGTGGAGAACCTGAAGATATTCGTGGAGGCAGCAAAGTATCGTGGTGAACCACTCGACCACACTCTGTTGCACGGTCCTCCAGGATTGGGAAAGACTACATTGTCGCAAATCATCGCTAACGAGTTAGGGGTAGGCTTCAAAATCACTTCAGGCCCAGTGCTCGACAAACCAGGCGACCTCGCAGGCATCCTCACCTCGCTGGAAGCAAACGATGTGTTGTTCATAGACGAGATTCATCGCCTAAGCCCTATTGTCGAGGAATACCTGTATTCAGCAATGGAAGACTACCGTATCGACATCATGATAGATAAGGGTCCATCTGCTCGTAGCATTCAGATAGACCTGAACCCCTTCACATTGGTGGGTGCAACAACTCGAAGCGGATTGCTCACAGCACCTCTTCGTGCCCGATTCGGCATCAACCTCCATTTGGAATACTACGATGCTGACGTGCTAGCTAAAATCATCATTCGCTCTGCACGCCTACTCAATATCCCCATCAACGAAGAGTCGGCATACGAGATTGCAAGCCGCAGTCGAGGAACTCCTCGTATCGCAAATGCCCTACTCCGTCGAGTACGCGATTTCGCTCAAGTAAAGGGAAATGGTAGCATCGACACCAAGATTGCCAAAGTAGCACTCGAAGCCCTCAATATCGACAAATATGGCCTCGATGAGATTGACAACAAGATCCTCACCACCATTATCGATAAGTTCAAAGGTGGACCTGTAGGCATCAATACCATCGCTACAGCAGTAGGCGAAGAAGCAGGAACTGTTGAGGAAGTGTACGAGCCATTCCTCATCAAGGAAGGTTTCCTCAAACGTACACCTCGAGGACGCGAAGTCACGGAGTTGGCTTACAAACATCTTGGCCGCAATATTTACGAATCGAATAGCGGAGGAATGAACAACCTATTCGACTGAGTTTAACACATCTGATTGAGTATAATAAGAATAATGGCAAGTATAAAGGGATTAGTAAAGGACACAGCAATATATGGGCTGAGTAGCATCATCGGCAGATTTCTAAACTACCTGATGGTGCCTCTCTACACCTATACGCTGAAATCGTGCTCCGACTACGGCATCTATAACGACATCTATGCCCAGACAGCATTGTTGCTAGTCATTCTCACATTCGGCATGGAGACCACCTTCTTCCGTTTTATGAATAAGGAGGATGGCGACAAGATGCGCATTTATAGTACGGCGCTGATAATGGTGGGAGGCGTGTGCCTCACCTTCGCGATTCTCGTGCTGGCATTCATCAGCCCGATTGCCTCATTACTCGACTATCCTAACCACAAATGGTATGTAGGTCTGATGTTTCTAACCGTAGCTCAAGATGCTTTTCAAGCGATTCCTTTTGCCTATCTTCGCTACAAACATCGTCCCTATAAATTCGCAGGACTGAAACTGCTGTTCATTTTCCTCAGCGTGGGACTGAACTTGGTAGCATATTGGCTTATGCCCAAAATAGACCCTTCGTGGGAAATCCATATTGGCTATGCATTCGCAATCAACCTCATCTGTACATCCATCATCTCACTCTGCCTGATTAGCGAACTCGTTGGGTTCAAATGGAGATTCGACACTCAGAAATGCAAGGAGATGCTACGCTACTCATGGCCTTTGCTGGTTCTAGGCATAGCAGGCATTCTGAACCAAGTGGCAGGACAGATGATGCTGCCTCGAATTCTCGACCCAGAAGAAGGACGCAGACAACTGGGCATCTATGGCGCATGCATCAAGATTGCAATGATTATGGCACTCATCACCCAAGCCTTTCGCTTCGCCTACGAACCAATCGTATTTGGTTCCGCAAAAGATAAGAACAGCAAGGCATTTTATGCACAGGCAATGAAATACTTCGTCATATTCACCCTGCTGGCCTTCCTCTGTGTTGTGGCCTACATGGATGTGCTCCAGTTTATTATCGAAGAGAAGTATCGTGAGGGTCTGGGCATTATTCCAATTGTAATGGCTGCGGAAATCATGATGGGCATCTACTTCAACCTATCGTTCTGGTACAAGTTGATTGACAAAACCTTGTGGGGAGCTGTGTTCTCGCTGACAGGTTGTGCTGTGCTACTGTTGGTAAACTATTTCTTCATCCCTCAGTTCGGTTACACAGCATGTGCATGGGCTGGCTTTGCAGGATATGGGGTAGCAATGCTGTTCTCTTATTTCGTAGGTCAGCAGAAGAATCGTATTGACTACAATCTGAAGAGCATCTTTACCTACATCCTGCTTACGATTGTGTTCTTCGCAGCAATGCAGTATGTAGCGTCTGCCGTCAACTCTAATATCTTAAGGATGGTGATCAACACAGCATTCGTACTGCTGTTTGTAGCATATATTCTCCATCGTGACTTGCCTTTGAGTAAAATGAAAACTATTAGAAAAAAAAGATAATGATGAAAAGAATCGTATTTGCAGTTTTATGTCTGATGGCACTAAGTGCTAAAGCAGACGAAGGAATGTGGATGCTGGGAAACATGTCAGAGAAAACCCAGAAAGTACTAAAAGAAATGGGATTAGAACTGACCCCAGAACAGATATACAATCCAAATGGGCCATCTCTGAACAACGCTATCGTGATGTTTGGTGGATTCTGCTCAGGTGTGGTTGTCAGCAATAACGGATTGGTATTCACGAACCACCATTGTGGATTCGATGCAATCCAAGACCATTCAAGTGTTAAATTCGACTATCTTAAAAATGGATTCTTCGCCAAGAAGCTGAAGGATGAACTTCCCAATCCAGAATTATATGTAGCATTCCACCTTAGTACAGTAGATGTGACAGACAAGATTCTTGGAGGAGTAAAGCCAGACATGGATGAAATGCAAAAGGCTGCATATATGGACAGCGTTGCTATGAGTCTGGAAGAATCCGTACTCGATACTATCAACTGCATCTATGGAGAAATCACACCTTATTATAAAGGTAGTAAGTATTACCTGTCTGTATATCAACGTTTTGACGATGTAAGATTGGTATTTGCACCACCTCAGAGCCTCGGAAAGTTTGGAGGAGATACTGACAACTGGATGTGGCCACGTCAGACTTGCGATTTCAGTGTGTTCCGTATCTATGCCAACAAGGAAAACAAACCGGCAGAATACAGCAAGGATAATGTTCCTTACCACCCTGTCAGCTATGCACATGTATCTACTCAGGGCTATCAGCCAGGCTCTTTCTGTATGACATTTGGCTATCCTGGCAGCACAGATCGCTATCTCAGCAGTTTTGGAATCGAGAACACCATGAAGACAGCAAATGACTTGCGATATCAGGTACGAGGGGTGAAATTAGCTATCCTTGATGAAGCAATGAAGCGTGAGGATGCCATCCGTATCATGTATGCATCCAAATATGCAGCCAGTTCCAACTATTGGAAATTCTCACTTGGACAGAACAAAGCCTTGAAGGACTTGAAGGTGATTGAAGAAAAACAGGCGTTGGAGAAAGAAATAAAAGAATGGGCTGCCCAGAACAACAAGACCCAATACATCGGCATTCTCGACTCACTGAAGGCACTTTATATGGAAAACTTCCCTGGCGACTATACCGTTACGTTGCTTGAAGAATCATTCTATAGCGGAAGTGATATCATGCAGTTTGCCATGAAGAGCATGATTCGATACTTACGTCCAGATGCCGAAAATGACGGATTCAAGGAAGATGTGAAGAAAACATATCGAGACATTAACATCGATTTGGATAAGAAAGTGTTTGCTGCGATGATCAAGAACTACAAGCAACAGGCTTTGAGTGAAGACGACCTGCCTGACTTCTATGAAGAAATTGACGAAAAATTTGATGGCAATATCGATGCCTATGTGGACAATCTGTATGCCAATTCTGTCTTGGCAGATCGCGAGAAGGTTGAGCGTCTTGAATCAATGGAAGATTTACACGATGACCCCATCTACTATGTAGCTGTCAGTGTTATCACCAAACTCCTCCAAAGCCATCAATCCAACAATATAACTGAATTCGAGCGTCTGCTAGGTGATGCACTGAGGGAGATGAATCATGAGAAAGAGTATTATCCTGATGCTAACTTCACCATCCGTATGAGTTTCGGAATTGTGGAAGGCTACTCTCCTTCTTCAGACTTAAATTATGTCCACTATACCTTGCCTCAGTCGCTGATTGACAAGAATGAGAAAAATCCCGACAACTACGATTATCAGCTGATTCCATCCGTTTATAAATGGCTGAAGAAAGGCAAGTTTGGCAATCGCTACATCGACAAGTCGATTGGGCAGATGCCACTTTGCTTCCTCACCAACAACGATATAACAGGAGGAAATAGCGGTAGTGGTATGTTTGACGGGAAAGGACGTCTTATCGGATTGGCATTCGACGGAAATTGGGAAGCTATGAGTAGCGATTTGAAATTCGACACAAATTTGCAGCGTTGTATTGGTGTAGACATACGTTACGTGCTCTCTGTCATTGAGACATACGGAAAGGGGAAACGCCTAATTAACGAGCTAACGTTGGAATAAAGACAAAAAAGTTGAACAATTAATGGGGCCTTGGTCAGCAATGCCAATTAAAGATTAGAAGTGGAGAAGAAAGAAAACCAGCAACGTCGCATTATGCCCATCTTATTTCCTGTTATCCTTGTGATAGCAGGAATCTTGTATTATGTGTTCAATCCTTCGACTGATAGCTGGTTCTTCAAGTGCCCTTTTCACCTTCTGACAGGCCTACAATGCCCAGGGTGTGGCTTCCAACGGGCTTTACATTGTTTGCTACATGGCGATGTGATGGAAGCCTTACAATTCAACGCATACATTGTTGTCATTCTGCCTGTACTCACCCTAATGGTTTTGGGCGAATGGTACAACTACCATCATTGGTTCGATTGGGCCAATCGTTTGATTAACAATCGCTATGCGATGATTATCATAGGTGTGCTGACGTTAGCGTGGTGGATTGTTAGAAACATCATAGGCATTTAAGGGAAAAAGCTGAACCTCAATAGCTGTAACCTTACTATTTAACAGAAAAACCTTACTATTTAACAGAAATAGCTGTAATCGTAGGTATCTAACAAAAAAGGCTGCGTTTGCAGCCTTTTTCTTTAGTATGTTACCTTTGGTTCCAGTTCTTTGGCCTGGTCAATCATCTTCTGCACTTCAGTTGTTGCAGGAACACGTCCGCAGATGTGGAACTGAGCATTGATTTCCTCAAGCTTTGGTTGCAGGTTCTCTGCTACACGATGACGGAACTCCTTGACTGTGTCTACACCAGCCTTCTCGAGTAGCTCTGCAAACTGAGGACCTACACCATTGATGCGGAAGAGGTCTGCATGGTTTGTCCAACGAAGAATCAATTTATCGCTAATGCCTGTTGCATCAGCCAATTCCTTACGGCCCTTTGGTGCTGCACACTTCTCGAGCAGTTCGCTTACCTTGTTGATACCAGCTGCTGTCAGCTTCTCAGCGTAAACATCACCTACGCCTTCGATGTCGATAATCTTGTAATCCATAATCGTTTTGGTTTTGATTGTTAATAAAAAGGGTTATTACATTTAGTTTTTGACTGTTTTCGTTTTTATTGATTATTTCTAAATTTGCCAATTATCTTCTTTCCCCACAGTTTCAGGTTGTTTCCAAAATGTTCAATCTGTTCCTTGTCGGGTAGTTGCTCCTTAATCTTTTCTGCTCCCTTGGCCAGTTGCTGCTGCACTTCTTGCATTTTCTCCTTGAGAGCCTCTGTGTTGATGCTGATAATGCTGTTCTGTGGTGCTGAAGCAGGTTGCTGGGGCTTTGGTGTTTCTGGCACCCTAGACGTTTGTCGATACGTCTGAGGCATATCCGCATAGAAGTCTTCTATTTCTTTCGAAACTCGGAACTCAGGAAGTTTTGGAGGAGATTGGGTTGGAGCTTTTGGCTCAACTGTAGTAGGTTCAGCAGGTTGGTCGAAGATGGTTGGTTCTGGGACAACTTGAACTTTTACTGGCTCTTCTGGCTTATTTGGCTCTTTCAATTCTTGAGGTTCTATTACCTCTTGAACCTCTTTTACCTCTTGAGTTTCTTTTTGAGTTTCTTTCGGCTCTTGAGGTTCTTTCACCTCTTTTTCATCTTTGACTTCCTGTTTAACTTTGGTCGCCTCATTATGCTTATCAAAAGCTTTAATTGCTTTGGCTACCTCACGCGTACAGATATCTAGATTGAAGGATGACTCTGCCAACTGGCGTGCCTTCTGACCCATTTTCTCTGCTTCTTCAGGATTGCTGACGATATATCTGATTGCTTTTTCCCAAGCTACAGAGTCATAGTAAGGTACTACGATTCCCACTCCTTCTTTCTCGATATCGAAAGGATAAGTTTCATTGCGTGTCGAGATAACTGGCAATCCAAGTGCTAAAGCCTCAACGAGGGTTGTCAATCCGACTGTGTAGTTTGTTTCCTGACAACAGATGACCACACACTTTGCTGCCCATACTTTCTGTGCCAACTCATTGGGAATCAATCCCTTTACGAAGTTGATATGTACATTAGCCGATGGGCGCAGGTCGTTAAGAATCTCTACATAGTTATCTCCACATGCATTGTAGGCGATATAGATGTTGAGTTCCTGACCTGTAGCGCTGAATGCACGAATCAGTGTTGGCATATCGCGCTTTTCCTTACCTGTCGACACGAATCCCACATGCTCCTCGACAGGATACTCCAACTTCAAGCGGTCGTAATTGTCCAAATCTGCTCCCCAAGGGCATACCTGCATACGTTCTTCGTTGGCTTTCGGGCTCTTCAACGACTCTTGCATCAGTTGCTCGCTGAAGAAGAACATGTGGTCGATTCCTTTATAGAATAGGCGCGCCATCATTTCGCGGAACTTACTGTCTGCCTCCACGATGGGCTGATGGTGCCAGATGATGATAGGGCGAGGATAGAGATGGAGTGCTCGCATGAAGATAATCAGCTCAAGCCCGTCCCAATGGGTTGCATAGATGGCATCGAAATGTTCCCTACAGGTCAACACACTCCAGGCAACATATATCATCAACTTGAACCTGCTGCCAGCTGCCTTGTATTTATGCATCACCACATCCACTCCCTCTTTTGGCAGATGAGTGGCTCCATAAAGGAAATGGCCAGGAAAACGTCCTTCTTTCCATTTCTTCTGGATCATGTTCAGATCCTGTGTATGATAAAAGTATACTTTCATATTTCCTATTTTCTTCCAAACAGATACATCTTGAATAACGGACTTAAGCACAAAACACGCGAAACCAGCAGAATGAAGCCTTTCGGTGTTTCAAGCGAGGCATAAATCGTTGGTTGCCTCTCGTCCATACTGTATCATTCAAAGCTATTATTTTGCAAAATTACGAATTTATTACCAAATAAGTATAATTCAGCATGAATTATTTTTGTTTTTCTTGATAAAAACTGGCTGATAGCTCTCATTCTTCATTATTTTCCCTGTCCCACATTATAATTATCGTCTTCAAACAAAGAACAAGTCGATGTACAAATTGGAAAGCTGCAACACATCCTTTATTTCTTTACCCTTAGGGGGAAATGTTTTTCCCCTAGGGGGAATCTCTGTTGCAGGTCGTGCAACGTACGTTGCAGGTCGTGCAACATAGGTTGCACGACCTGCAACAGAAAATACCCTTAAGGGTAAGAACAAATATCCCTAGCTAGCAGAACTATTTTCCTATAGCTCGATGCCCTCAACAACACGAGCAAGAGTCGGAAAACTACAAATGCTAACAACTACACAAAAAATGTTAAAAACAACTAAAGAATTTGGTTGCTACTACAAATTGTAGTTACTTTGTGGCAGAACTTCAAAAAGGAGGTTCGAAACGTGTTTATGAAGAAACTGACAGACAAAGAACTAGCCATCATGGAAGTGCTGTGGGAACATGGTGAGCTGCCGATTCGCGACCTCATCAACTTCCTTCCAGGACCTGCCGCTCATTTCAATACGATTGCCACTTATGTACGCCGATTAGAGATGCATGGTATGATCCGTCATAAGGAACTGAGTGCAAAATTCTATTTGTACGATGCAGCAGTCACGCGCGAACAGTATATTAATGCCTATCACAAGGAGAATGTTGATAAGTTCTTCGATGGCTCGTATATGGATTTCATCTCCAATCTGGTGAAAGAGCATGACGTGAGTGTGGATGAACTGAAAGAACTGATTAAAATGGTAGAGGGGTAGAATAAAGTTGATAGTTTATAGTTAATAGTTTAAAGTCAGTTGAATGAGTTTATAGTTAAATAGTAAATTGTAAATTGTCAAATAGTAAATAACATGATGGGTAGTTTTGTAATATATATTCTCGAATGGGCATTGTGCCTTTCGGCATTCCTGCTGCTGTACAAGATGTGCTTCAGCGGCAGCACGTTCCATCGTTTCAACCGTCTGTTCCTTCTGAGCAGTGTGGTCGTATCGGCAATGCTGCCTTTGATCCACATTACCACCAGCGAAGAGATGGAACCCATTGCTGAGGTGTGCCGCCTGAATCCAGAAGAGTTGGCGCCAATCTCGGAGACACTCTCCCCGCTCTCCCTTAAAGGGGGAGAACTTACGTCTCCTGAAACAAATTCCTCATTTAAGGAGGATTTAGAAGGCCTCCCCATTTCCCAGAAGATCTTCCTCGCCATTGCCCTCACATATCTTATTTATATTGCGATACAGGTAGTCGGATGGACAAGGTCGTTGGTAAAAATGATGCTGTTCATGCAAGGAAAGCGCACAAGGAGAGTGGGACGATGGATACGGCTTGTGGTTCACGACGAAGAATACGGACCATTCAGCTGGATGAACTATATGGTCATCTCAGACAAGGAGAACGGCTTTGCACGTCGTGCCAGCATGCGTCATGAGCTCTCGCACATCGTGCTGATGCATCACCTTGACCTAGTGTTCCTCCTGTTGTGTACGCTGGTCAACCCTGTATGTTGGTTTGTCATGAAAGAAATAAAGGTAGTTCACGAATATGAGGCAGATGATGAAGTAATCAATCATTATCATATTCAGAGTCGTGACTATCAGCGATTATTAGTCATGCGGACAGTTGGAGCGGAGGCCTACGCTCTTGCCAGTTCGTTTAATCTTAACATTAAAAAAAGAATTATTATGATGAAGAAGAATCAGTCAACGTGGTGGCGCATGATGTGGATTGCAGTCACCATTCCGCTCGTAGGCATTGCGCTTACAGCGTTCTCGAAACCCAAAGAGGCCTTGAAAGAAGTGGTGAACAGTAGTGTTAAAATCATTGAAAGGCCTATAGTCGAAGTACTCACCGCAGAAGCAGAAGAAAGCGAACTCGCTGAACCACAGGGTCCTACACCTGTGGAAGAGGTAGAAAACGTCACAGCAGAGGTTGAAGCCATCGATGACGTAAAGCCAGGCGAAATGGTCACTGGCTGTGTCACAGACGAGAAAAACATGCCGCTGATGATGGTGAATATCTTTGAAAAAGATGAATTCGGTCGTATTGTGGCTCATGCAGTGAGCGACCTGAATGGCGATTTCGCCTTCAAGTTGGTCAACCCCCAGCATAAGCTGACGATATCCTGCCCTGGTTTTGCCACACAAACGTTAGACATCAAGGACAAAGAAGTGAACGTCACCTTGAAGCATAATGCAAAACTCGATGAAACGACGGTATACACAGCAGCCGATGCGATAAGGAAGGAAGACTCACACTTCAAGGACGAAGCCTTGCCTCAAGATGGCACTTTCCAAGTTGTGGAAAAGATGGCGGCTTATCCAGGAGGCGCAGAAGCCCTTACGGAGTATCTGCGCATGAACCTGAGGTATCCTGTCATTGCAAAGGAGAACCAAGTTGAAGCAGACATCATCGTGGAATTCACCGTTGGCAAGACGGGATTGGTTTCCTCTGCCAGAGTAGTCGAATGCAATGCAGGTTCTTCGCTGGTAACAACTGAAGTCCAAAAGGCAGCCGACGAATATAACTCAGAAGCTTACGAGACAATGAAAGCCTACTACAATGCTGTAGAAGCCTTGAAGGAAGAAGCCGTCCATTTGGTACGCAGCATGCCACGCTGGGAACCTAGCCGTCGCAATGGGTTGAGATTCGAAACAGAGATGACCATTCCTGTCAGCTTCAAGCTGATGAAGTAAAAGCCTTCAGGTCCTCCCCTGTCTCCCTTTAGGGAGATGATATAATAAACTTAAGTATGCTCCCACTTCGCGGTGGGAGTATTTTTGTGCGCAATTTTGGACCAATTCCTCATGAACACACTCTATTCACGTAGAAAATCTACGTGTTATTTTGCTGATTCAGAATAATGTGCTATATTTGCAGTCTAAAAGAGAATATGATGACTTTACAGTATGATGTCATAGTGGTGGGAGCAGGACATGCAGGATGTGAAGCAGCTTGTGCTGCTGCACGCTTAGGTGCGAAGACGTGTCTGGTAACGATGGATATGAACAAGATTGCGCAGATGTCGTGCAATCCTGCTGTTGGTGGCATCGCAAAGGGTCAGATTGTACGCGAGATAGATGCGCTGGGCGGCATGATGGGCATCGTGACAGATCGCTGTTCCATCCAATTCCGAATGCTGAACCTCTCGAAAGGTCCTGCAGTATGGAGCCCGCGTGCTCAGTGCGATAGAGGCAAGTTCATCTGGGCTTGGCGCGAGGTGTTGGAAAATACACCCAATCTGCATATCTGGCAAGACCAGGTTTGTGAATTGCTTACAGAGAATAAGGCAGTCTTGGGTGTTCGTACCATCTGGGGAGCAGAATTGAGAGCGAAGTGTGTGGTGATTACAGCTGGAACCTTCCTCAACGGACTGATGCACATAGGTCGCAAGCAAATACCTGGCGGACGCATAGCTGAACCTGCTGTGACAGGACTGACAGAGTCCATCACCAAACTGGGCATCCGCAGCGACCGTATGAAGACAGGTACGCCTGTGAGAATCGACAAGCGCAGTGTGGACTTCTCGCAAGTGGAGATTCAGGAGGGTGACGACACGTTCCACCGTTTCTCGTTCATGACAGAACCTCGACGACTGAAGCAGTTGCCTTGCTGGATGTTCAAAACCAATAAGGAGGTGCACAAGATACTACGTTCAGGACTGGCCGACTCACCTCTATATAATGGACAGATACAAAGTATAGGTCCTCGATACTGCCCCAGCATCGAAACCAAACTGCATACGTTTCCAGATAAAGAGGAGCACCAACTGTTTCTAGAGCCCGAAGGGGAGACCACTAATGAGTTGTATCTCAATGGCTTCTCGTCATCACTACCGATGGACATTCAGATAGAGGCGCTGAAGAAGATACCGGCTTTGAGAAACTTGGTCGTGTATCGTCCAGGCTATGCTATCGAATACGATTTCTTCGATCCTACCCAACTGACCCACTCGTTGGAGTCGAAGGTGGTGGAAGGTCTGTTCCTCGCTGGTCAGGTAAATGGTACGACAGGTTATGAAGAGGCAGCAGGACAAGGATTGATAGCTGGCATCAATGCGGCTATCAAGTGTGGTGGAGGCGAACCTTTCACCCTGAAACGCAACGAAGCCTATATAGGTGTGCTGATTGACGACCTGGTGACGAAAGGCGTTGACGAGCCCTATCGAATGTTCACTTCGAGAGCTGAGTATCGTATTCTGTTGCGCCAAGACGATGCTGATATGCGACTGACTGAGCGTAGCTATAAACTGGGATTAGCCTCTACGGAGCGCTACCAATATCTGCAGAAAAAACGCGATGAAATCGAGCATCTTATAGACTTTGCGCAGAATTTCTCAATCAAACCCGCCCTTATCAACGATGCACTGACACAGATTGGCACTACCCCACTCGAGCGAGGCTGTAAATTGGTAGATCTGTTAGGGCGACCAAATGTTACCATCGACAACCTCACCCCCCACATCAAAGCCCTCAAAAGCGAGACGGACAAGATTGTGGAACGCAAGGAAGAAATACTCGAAGCGGCAGAGATTCGCATCAAGTACAAGGGCTATATAGAACGAGAGAATATGGTAGCAGAAAAGATGCTTCGCCTTGAAAACATCAAGATCAAGGGAAAGTTCGACTATATGAACATGAACCAAATCACCATCGAAGCCCGCCAGAAACTCGCAGCCATCAACCCAGAAACGCTGGCGCAGGCAAGCCGCATCCCAGGAGTTTCGCCTTGCGACATCAATGTGATGCTGGTGCTGTTGGGAAGATAACTAATAATAACCCATAGGCCCCATAAGGCCAATTAGTCCCATAAGACCCATAAGACCAATTAAAACCAAACGATATGAACAACCAATACTTGTTAGATCACCTAAGAGTGATCCCAGACTTCCCTCAAAAAGGGATTCAGTTTCGAGACGTAACCACCTTATTCAAAGATGCAAAGTGCCTTGACATCATGGAAGAGGAGTTATACGAACTCTATAAAGACAAAGGTGTCACGAAGGTGGTAGGTATTGAGTCACGAGGTTTCATCATGGGTGCTATCCTCGCTAAGCGACTTGGTGCAGGATTAGCCCTATGCCGCAAGCCAGGCAAACTACCAGCTGAGGTTATCAGTCAGTCATACTCAAAAGAATATGGTACTGACACTATCGAGATTCACAAAGATGCTATCACAGAGGATGATGTGGTACTCATTCACGATGATCTTTTGGCTACAGGAGGAACTATCAAGGCAGCATGGGACCTAGTGAAGAAATTCAATCCCAAGAAGTGTTACATGAACTTCATCATTGAAATACGCGATGAAGGATTGCATGGACGCGAGTTTTTGGGCGACGAAATTGAGATTACGTCACTCATCACCGTATAGTAAGTCGGAAATTGAAAATGGGCGAAGAAACACGATTAGAACGGCTTAAACGCATCGTGCTGGCACTTCCCGAGAGTCCTGGATGCTATCAGTATTTCGACGGAGAAGGTACCATCATCTATGTAGGAAAAGCAAAGAACCTGAAGCGTCGTGTCAGTTCGTATTTCAACAAGACCGCCCAGACGAGGAAGACGCAAATACTAGTCAGCAAGATTGAAGACATCAACTATGTAGTTGTACCCACAGACGAAGATGCTTTGCTACTAGAAAACAACCTCATCAAGAAATACAAGCCGAGATATAACATCCTGTTAAAGGATGACAAAACATATCCGTCTGTCTGTGTAACCAATGAGGAATTCCCAAGAGTGTTCAAGACACGTAAGATATTCCCAGGTGTGGGAACCTACTACGGTCCTTTCAGCCATCTAGGCACCCTCAATAACATGCTGGAACTCATCAGTCGCATCTATCCGCTTCGCAGATGTCGCTTTACGATGTCGAGCAAACAGATAGAAGAAGGAAAGTTCAAAGCCTGTCTGGAGTATCACATCAAAAACTGCAAAGCCCCTTGTGTGGGTTGGCAGTCAAAAGAAGACTACATGGAGAGCGTGTCAGAGGTGAAGGAAATCCTGAAGGGTAACACTCGCAAGGTATGCGAGAAACTGATGAAAAAAATGACAGACCTGTCTGAAGAGATGCGATTTGAGGAAGCGCAAGAAGTAAAACGCAAGTACGACCTTGCTCTTGAGTTCTGCGAGAAAAGCGAGGTAATTGCTCAATACAGCCACAACATCGACGTTTTCTCTATCGCTGACGACGAGAAGTCGGCATTCATCAACTACCTGCATGTCACCAATGGCTGCATCAATCAGGCTTTTACCTTTGAATACGCAAAACGGATGGACGAAGAACCTCAAGAACTACTCGCATTGGGAATCGTGGAAATGAGGCAACGATACAACAGCAACTCTAAGGAGATTATCGTACCCTTCCCAATAGAGGTAGAACTGAAAGATGCGGTCATCACTGTGCCCCAGCGAGGCGATAAGAAGCATCTGCTAGACCTCTCGCTCGCAAATGTACGACAATATCGATTCGATAAGGCGAAGCAGGCTGAGAAACTCAACCCTGAGCAACGCTCGACCAACTTGCTTAAAGAGTTACAGAAGAAACTCAACCTTGAACGACTGCCTATACATATCGAGTGTTTCGATAATTCAAATATTCAGGGCGCAGAAGCGGTAGCAGGATGTGTGGTTTTCAAGAAAGCCAAACCCGCCAAATCGGAATATAGAAAATACATTATCAAGACGGTAGAAGGACCTGACGACTATGCCTCGATGGCTGAAGTGGTGTATCGTCGGTATAAACGGCTGATTGACGAAGCGGGAGAATTGCCTAGCCTCATCATTGCAGATGGAGGAAAAGGTCAGATGGGTATCATCAAGCATGTGATTGAGGAAGAATTACAATTGCAGATACCTATTGCAGGATTGGCCAAAGACGGCAAACATCGCACATCAGAATTGCTGACCTATCAGGATGGACAAATAGTAACTGTAGGTGTAGAGATGAAAAGTGCTTTGTTCCAGTTCCTGACACGTATTCAGGATGAAGTGCACAGATATGCCATTCAGTTCCATCGTGATAAACGTTCAAAAGCACAAGTAGCATCAGAACTTGATCAAATAAAAGGCATTGGTACAGCCACGAAGACGGCATTGTTGAAGCAATTCAAGAGTGTGAAACGCATTCGTGAAGCAAGTGAAGAAGAGATTGCAGCCAGCATAGGAAAAGCAAAAGCAAAAATCATCAAGGAAGCATTATGAGAGTAGTCATACAAAGAGTCAGCGAAGCATCTGTCACGATTGACGGAATGAGAAAAGCACAGATAGGGAAAGGATATCTGCTATTGTTGGGTTGCGAGAATGCAGACACACAGGAAGATATCGAGTGGTTGAGCAAAAAGGTGGTGAACTTGCGAGTATTCGATGACGAGAATGGAGTGATGAACCGCTCAATACTTGATGTTGGTGGTGAAATCTTAGTGGTCAGTCAGTTCACCCTCTGGGCTTCCTACAAGAAGGGGAACCGTCCCAGCTATCTCAGAGCAGGTAGTCACGAAATCACCATTCCGCTCTATGAGCAATTCTGCCAACAACTATCAGCAGATTTGGGTAAAGAAGTAGCTACAGGCGAGTTCGGCGCAGATATGAAAGTTGCGCTTATCAATGATGGACCCGTCACAATATGCATGGATACGAAGAATAAAGAATAAATCATCAAGAATATGGAACTATCAGAAAGTAAAATCCAACAAGCATTTGCCAAGTACAACTTGGAACTTGACGATGAAAAAGTAAAAAAAGAGGTTGCAGCTCTAATTGCAAACCACCGTGAAGAGAATAATACTACTGCAGTAAAGAAGTTCCTACTCAACAGTGTGGAACTTACGACTCTGAAAACTGACGACTCTGAGGATAGCGTAATGCGATTTGTAGAAAAAGTCAATAAGTTCGACGATGTTTACCCAGAGCTAGGACATGTTGCGACTGTCTGCGTATACCCTTGCTTCGCATCCATCTGTCACGACACCTTAGAGAATGATGAAGTTGAGATTGCTTGTGTATCAGCATGCTTCCCTTCTTCGCAGTCATTCATCGAGGTTAAGATAGCTGAAACAGCATTAGCAATCAAAGATGGAGCAACAGAAATCGACATCGTTCAGTCTGTAGGGAAATTCCTGGCAGGCGACTACGAAACCGTTGCTGACGAAATCTCAGAATTAAAAGAGGTATGTGGTGACAAAAAACTCAAAGTCATCCTTGAAACCGGATGTTTGAAAACAGCCTCTAATATCAAGAAGGCATCACTGCTCGCCATGTATGCTGGAGCTGACTACATCAAGACCTCTACTGGCAAACTTGAACCAGCAGCCACCCCTGAGGCTGCATATGTGATGTGTCAAGCCATCAAGGAGTACTACGAAGAAACAGGTATTCAAATCGGCTTCAAACCCGCAGGAGGAATGAAGACTGTGGAAGATGCTCTCACGTACTATACAATTGTGAAAGAAGTACTTGGAGAAGAATGGCTCAACAACACGATGTTACGCCTCGGAACCAGTAGCCTTGCCAACAAACTACTCAGCGATATTCAAGGAGAAACCATACAATTCTTTTAAACCCCAATCACAATGAAAAGAGTACTATTATCGTTCATCCTTCTGTCTGCAACATTCATCTTTGTTGCTGCACAAGAGTCTACGCCCACAAAGAAATTTGGATATCTTAGCTATGATGCCGTGCTGAAAGCAATGCCGTCATACGCAGAGGCTCAAAAGAGTTTCAACGACTTGAAAGCCAGCTATGCAAAAGAACTAGAACGGTCGGAATCCGAATTTAGCAAGCAGTTTGCCGAATACGTGGACGGTCAGAAGACATTCCCAGAAAACATTCTTCTCAAGCGTCAGAAGGAATTGCAACAATTGATGGAACAAAGTCTGACTTTCAAGCAGGAAGCCCAACAATTGCTTGACAAAGCAGAGAAAGAACTGATGCAGCCCGTACATCAGAAATTGAAAGAAGCCTTGTACAAAATCGGTTCGGAACGTGGTTATGACTACATTCTCAATACTGACAACAACAGCTATCCATTCGTGAACAATCAAACGGGTGAAGACATTACTGCTGAAGCAATCAGCGCAGTTTCAAAATGAGCAAAGGACCGATAGGAGTATTTGATTCAGGATATGGCGGACTGACTATTCTCGATAGTATCCGCCGATTAATGCCGCAATATGATTATGTATATTTCGGTGATAATGCTCGTGCTCCTTATGGTACCCGCTCCTTTGATGTAGTATATCAGTACACACTAGAAGCCGTTCAGCATCTGTTTAATATGGGATGTCCGCTAATCATCCTTGGATGCAATACCGCTTCAGCTAAGGCACTACGGACCATTCAACAGGTATATCTGCCAAAGTATGCACCTGATAATCGCGTGTTAGGGGTTATCCGTCCTACCGCAGAAGTCGTAGGAACCATCACAAAGAATGGGCATATAGGTGTTCTAGCCACAGAAGGTACTATCAAGTCAGAATCGTACAACATGGAAATTCATAAGCTGTTCCCTAATTGCAAAGTGACAGGTTTAGCTTGCCCTATGTGGGTGCCCTTGGTAGAAAATGGAGAATACAATAAGCCAAGTGCCGACTACTTTGTAGAAGAACGCATCAAAACCCTTCTTGCTATCGATCCGCTTATTGATACGATTATCTTAGGCTGTACGCATTATCCTTTGCTGATGAAGAAAATACACAAGTTCTGCCCTTCAGGTATTGAGATTGTGACGCAAGGAAAGTATATTGCAGAGAGTTTACGAACCTATCTTCAGCGTCATCCTGAGATGGAAAGCCGATTAACACAAGGAGGCACCTGTCAATACTACACATCAGAATCTCCTGAACGTTTCAGTGGGAATGCTTCCTTGTTCCTTAATGAACAGATAGAAGTAAAGAGATTATGAATTTCAACACAAAAAGGAGTCTAGATATTCTATGAAATCCAAAATAACAAAATCAATATTAGACATCGTTGCTGTTCTTCTCATATTTGGTTTGGGACAGGTGATTGGTGGGGGCATATCGGCAGTTATTCTTATCCATAATGAAGGAGCACATTCTACGCTTTTTATTGCTCTTACACTACTAACGGCAAATGTTATTGCAATCGTCTTACTACTCTTCCTTCGTTATCTTCTCACAAGGTCACAATGGCTTGAAAGGGTCGATTTCATCGCAGAAATCAACCCTTTACGGCTACGTTGGAGTTTGGCACCAATGATGATGATTGCCACTTTTGCCGGTGCTGTTTCAACAGGTTGTTTGGCTCAAGCATGGGGGGTGGAAGACCGTTTGGAAGAAACCATACAAAATTTAGCAACTAATCCAATAGGCATTCTTACGATTGTCTTCATTGGTCCTCTCGGTGAAGAACTCATATTCCGTCATGCTATATTAGGAGGTATGTTGCGACGGGGCATCACACCTTGGATTGCAATCTTAGTATCATCTATCCTTTTCGGTATTATTCACTTGAATCCTATCCAGATACTCTTTGCGAGTGCATTAGGTATCATGCTTGGAATACTTTATACCAAATCACAGAGCATCGTTCCATCCCTCATCTATCATATCATTAACAATGGGTTCGCAGTAGCTGTCATTTTGATTGAAGGAAAAGGAGAAGATCCCACAACTTCATTATTAGAAACCCCTCCCATACTCTATAGTGTTTCAATCGTTGCAGCAGCCATCTGCATCCCTATTTATATTTATTATTGGCGGAAACCGACCCTCAACTCTAAACCCTCAACTCTAAACCCTCAACTCTAAGCCACATGCATCCTTACACTACTGACATATCCGTCCTCATGTTATTCTTTAACCGTCCTGACCATTTTTCAAAAGTCTGGGCGGAAGTAAAGAAAGCACGTCCTGCGCGGCTGTTCCTCTATCAAGATGGGCCTCGTGAAGGACGCAACGACACGGAGGGCATACAGGCTTGTAGGGAATTGGTAAAAGACGAGAACATCGATTGGAAATGCGAAGTTCATCGCAACTATCAAACAAAAAACTTCGGCTGCGACCCTTCTGGTTATCTGTCTCAACAATGGGCATTCTCCCTTACCGATAAATGCATAGTGCTTGAAGATGATGTAGTTCCCAGTCAGTCATTCTTCCCCTTCTGCAAAGAAATGCTCGACCGTTATGAGAACGATCCTCGAATCACACTCGTAAGCGGCTTTAATACAGAAGCAAATCAATTGAAGAACCAGGGGGATTCTTATTTTTTCACACGAGTATTTTCCATCTGGGGTTGGGCTTCATGGAGCAGGGTAATCTTGAAGCGTGATGGAAACTATGGATTCGTCAACAATCCACAGCAGTTCCAATTGCTGAAAGAAAAAGTGAAACTATATCGACAGCGAAGTGATATGCCACAAATGTGTATTGATCATGCTAATAGTGGTAAACAATATTTCGAATCTATCTTCTGGGCTTACATGCTCCTCAATGATGGTTTAGCTATCATGCCCAATGTAAACCTCATCAATAACATTGGGATGGAAGATGGTACCCATTTCTCTGCACAACTCAACCTTATCCCACGTCGGCTACGACATGTATTCACAATGCCTCGTGGCGAACTCACTTTCCCCCTCACTCATCCTACTCGAGTAGAGGAATACCCGGAATATCAACGATTGCATTACCTACGCAACGCATGGAACAACCCTTGGAGAAAAATACAATACTCACTTGAAGAGCTATGGCTCAATCTCCTGCAAGGCAAATTCAGCAATATCACTTATGCTGTCCGCCGCCGTTTCCGTAAATGGACAGGTGTCGAGCACCATAAATAAGTAAGAAGGCTATCAAGAAATACCACATCACTACCCCTAATTCGTTTGCTCGCCAAGGAATCACTGCAAAATCGAGGGAGGAAAACCATGAGGTCACGCCATTCATCAATGATGCGATTCCCATCACACCAACACCTACCCATGCACTTAGTTGCGATTGCCAACTCACCATCCACCAAACAGCAGTAATTGCCATCAACGCTGTAGCCAGCAAACTCATTATGAGGTTCGAACCTATTGATAAAATTGGCACAATGCCGAAGTAATATGAAACCAAAGGCAAAGTCATCATACTACAAACCATAGTAGTAATAGCACTACTAACCACAAAATCAGATACCTTTATCACCATCCTTCTTATCCATCCTTCACGACTCATTGTCCGTCGTTTGTTCATCCACCGCTCGAATAGCCAATTTCCCATCGTCAATAATCCCAACATAGAGAGGACAGACAACTCAAATCCCACATCAAGCAACATGAAGGGGTTCACGCAGAGCATCGCCATGACTGTCACACACAACACATCCACAGTATTGACTCTACGTCTAACAATTTGAGACAACAAAAGGAGGGAAAACATGATGGCTGCTCTCACTAACGAAGGTGGGAAATCTGCAATTGCGACAAACGCCCAAATCGTGAAAATACTCACACTTCGAGCAACCTTTCTCCATTTATCAGAACCCACCCATGTAAACAATAGTAGTTGAAGCAGCATATACACCACAGAAAGATGAAAACCTGAGAGTGCCAATACATGACTCACTCCTGCACGAGAATATTGATCCCGCAATTCCTTACTGAGTTCGTTTTTATTTCCTGTTGTCATAGCGGTCACGACCGCAAAGTCATCATGCTCACCTATAGGAATGGCCGTATCTCGCAAAGTACGTAGCTGGCTGTTAAGAACACGTTGCACAGCCCTTATTCCTTCTGGTTTACATTTCGTCACTTGCCACGACTCTGAGTAGCAAGTTCCAGCTATTTCATGGAGGAACAAATAACGACGATAGGCAGCAAACTCATCAGTTGAATCGGTCAGAAAAGAAGTTGGAACGAAACCATGTTTCGTAAAAACAACAAGCGAATCTCCAATCTCAGGATACGATACAAGCCTTTTCTCCAAAGGATTGGGATTAAGATAACATATTATCGTAACTCCTTCCTTTGTTTGCAACTGCACGGCTAAAGAGCGTGTTTTACGTTGAGGGTTGTTAACGACCACCCCCCTCACACAATGCTCATTTGATAAAGCCGACATCTCCGATTCACTTTGACGATACTTAAGTTGGAATGCGACACAACCCAACAGCAGGAAAAACAAGAAAGCAGAGAAACTGAAAGCTACAACATACCGTCTTCTGTAAAGGAAAAACATGACAAACACCAACAATAGCATCAGTCCCATAAATACACCAATCAAGGGCACAACAACTCCTGCGGGAAGTAAAAGATAATCCACCCGACCTATCAACATACAACCTATTGCAAGTCCAATCACAAAGGCAATGAGAACTCTCTGCATCCTTCTCGGTTATGTTAAGATATCTGTCTTAAAACATCAGTTCTTATCCTCGTCCAGCCAGTTTGTCATAGAGTTCTTGCATTCCTTCTGTTGCTTTCTTGGCGATAATATGCACAGGCAGATAACCAGGCACATTATTCGGAGAAGGATCTATCAGGTAAATTTCTGCATTACTGCGAGCATAACCAAGCAAACCTGCTGCAGGATAAACATTAAGAGACGTTCCAACTACGACAACGATATCAGCTTCACTCACAGCATCTGCAGCCAGTTCAATCATCGGAACAGCCTCACCAAACCAAACGATGAATGGACGCAACTGACTTCCATCTGCTGCCTTATCACCTATATGAATATCCTTTCCGTCAGCTAAAGTAATTACCTGTGAGGGGTCGTTAGGGTTATCCGTTGAAGTAGCTTTTGTAAGTTCTCCATGCAAATGAATTATATGATGAGAACCTGCACGTTCATGCAAGTTATCAACATTCTGAGTAACTACACATACATCATAATATTTTTCTAGCTTAGCAACCAATTGATGAGCCTTATTTGGCTCCACTGTTGTCAACTGACGACGTCGTTCATTATAGAATTGAATCACCAGAGCAGGGTCACGATAATAACCCTGAATACTAGCTACAGCTTCTACTGGATATTGCTCCCACAAACCTCCAGAATCACGGAAGGTCGTGATGCCACTTTCTGCACTAATACCTGCTCCTGTCAGAAATACGAGTTTCTTCATAATTTAAACCTTTATTGATTTGACTCATCAAAAGTGTGAATTTTATTTGAAACGGCAATAGCTTTTCAGGAAAAAGGTGGCGGCTTCGTCATATTTCTACCAGAAACTGCCAACATTGACGTTTAGGGATTACAAATAACAACTTAAATAACCTTCGTATGAAATTAAAATTTTCGGTAATTCTAACCATTATCTTTTCGACTTTAAATCCAACATTTGCACAAGACAAAAATCCAGGAAAAGAACCCTTCAAATCTAACTTACCCATCATCATTCTCGAAGTAGATGGACAAATCAACGCCCAAGACAAGATTGCGGCTCACATGAAAGTTCTCTATAAAGAGGGGCAAAAGCAATATGCATCTGATGCTAAGGACTATAGTTTCGACGGCAACATACGTATCAAACTGAGAGGCAATAGTTCATTGGGATATAGCCAAAAGAAATTCACCCTCGAAACCCGCGATGCTGAAGATAAGGAATTGGACGTTCCACTTCTCGGCATGCCTGCAGAGCATGATTGGGTGCTTCTATCCCCTTATGCCGATGTGTCGATGATTCGCGATGCACTTGCATTTCGCTTATGGACAGATATGGGCTATTGGGCACCACGAATCAGAATGTGTGAGGTTGTATATAATGGAGAATATGCTGGTATCTATGGGCTTGCAGAATCAATAAAACCAGGCAAAGACCGTGTCGATATCGGTAAACTGAAAAAGAAAGACGTGAGTGGACGCGAGTTGACTGGAGGCTACCTGCTTCGTATCGACACTTATAACGAAAAGGATGCAACATTCACATCAGATGTACCAGGAATCGGTGAGGGAGGGTTCACAAACCAAATTACATGGACTTGCCGTTATCCGAAGAAGAAAAAACTGCAACCAGAGCAGTTTGACTATATCAAAGGGTTTATTCGCGATATGGAACACTGTATAGCTTCCGATAGCTATGCTGATCCTAAGGAAGGATATTCCAAATACATCAACGTCAGTTCGTTTGTCGATTATTTCATTCATACTGAGTTGAGTCTCAACCCTGATGGATATAAGCGAAGTGCATATTTCTACAAGACAAAACAGAACGAGGACGGAACAGGTGGAAAGTTACATGCAGGTCCTACATGGGATTACAACCTCGCTTACGGAATGTGCAGTTTCTGTAATGCCGACGATATCAATGCATGGGTGTTTGAGGGGTGTAACACAAATCCCACACCTCAAATATGGAAGAAACTATATCTCGACCCCGCATTCCTTAAAAAGGTAAAGGCGCGTTATGCTGAATTGAGGAAGACCACGTTGAGCGAAAAACACATCAATGGCATCATCGATGAGTATGTAAAAGAACTATCCAAAGTACAAAAACGCCATTTCGACCGCTACCCTGAACTATTAGGCGAAGAAACCAAACGCAACGAACCAGGAACGGGTATGTTTGGCAATTTTGGTGGTTTCGCTGGAGGATTCCCTGGAATGGGTGAAATGCCCGAAGGAGGATTCCCTGGCTTCGGAGGAGGAATGTCTGGCTTTGGAGGAGCGATGCCCGATAGTGTCAACTTCGGTGGGTTCCCTGGCTTCGGAGGTGGATTCCCTGGATTTGGAGGCGGAATGCCTGATATGAGTCAAATACCCAACTTTGGAGGTCGTTTCCCTGGTTTCGGTGGAGGTGGATTCCCAGGAATGCCCGAGGGAGGATTCCCTGGATTTGGAGGAGCAATGCCCGATAGTATCAGTTTCGGAGGGTTCCCTGGTTTCGGTGGAGGATTTCCCGCTATGCCCGAGGGTGGATTCCCAGGTTTTGGAGGCGGAATGCCTGATATGGGTCAGATGGGAGGATTCCCAGGAATGGGCGATATGGGAGGCATGATGTTGTCGATGTTCCGTTCTTACTCAGTAAAGAACTATGAGGACGAAATCAAAATGCTGAAGCAATGGCTATCTGAACGTCTGAAAGTGCTTGATGAGAAGTTGGATTACCATTCTTAAGCACAAAAACTGCCTAAAAACGCAAAAAAATGCAAATAGTAGGTTATTAAATGGCAAATAATTACTACCTTTGCAGCGAATTATGCAGATAAAAGAAAATATGGACAAGTTAAGTTACGCTCTTGGACTCGGAATTGGGCAGCAGTTGAGACAGATGGGACTGAAGGACAAACTGCAGATTGCAGACTTTGCCCAGTCGATTACTGACGTCTTGGAAGGTAACGAATTGGCTATGAGCAATGCAGAAGCACAAGTATTAGTCAACTCGTTTTTTCAGGAGCAAGAGAAGCAAATGCAGGAACAACGTGCACAAGCAGGAAAGGCAGAGCTTGAGCGTGGCAAAGTGTTCCTTGCAAACAACGCAAAACGCAATGGGGTGATAACAACCAAAAGCGGATTGCAATACGAAATACTGAAAGAAGGAACAGGTAAGCATCCAAAGGCTACAGACAAAGTACGCTGCCACTACGAAGGACGCCTCATCGACGACACAGTGTTCGATAGTTCCTACAAGCGCAACGAACCTGCAGTGTTCGGTCTCAACCAAGTCATCGCAGGATGGACAGAAGGACTCCAGCTTATGGGCGAAGGAGCAAAGTTCCGATTCTTCATCCCCTACCTTCTCGGTTATGGAGAAAGTGGTGCGGGCGAACTCATTCCACCTTATGCCACATTGGTATTCGACGTGGAACTACTCGAAGTAATCTAACTCAAACAATTTACATAAATTAAAAGAAAATGAAAAAACTTATTTTCGCAGCAACAGCATTTGCTGCAATCATGCTCACATCATGTGATAACACAAATGTCAAGGCTGACTTGAAGGACAGCGTTGACTCACTCACCAACTTCCTCGGAATTGCTCAGTCAGACGGTTTGAAGCAGTATATGAAAATGCAGCTTCAGGTTGACTCTGCATACACCAATGAATTCATCAAAGGTATGATCGAAGGCGCTACAGCTAAGGACGATCCTAAGCATGACGCATACATGAAGGGATTAACCGTTGGTAAGCAAGTTAAGGATATGGCAAATAACCTCAGTTCAGAGGTATATGCTGACGACTCAACAAAGCAAGTACCAGTCAAGAACCTCCTTGCAGGTATCATCGCAGGTTTGAAGGGCGAAAGCACTATGTCAACTGACAGCGCTTACGGAGAGTTCCAGCGCTTGCTGAAACCACTTCAGACAGCAGCTCTCGAGAAGAAGTATGCTACTGAAAAGGCTGCTAACGAGAAGTTCCTTGCTGACAATGCAAAGAAAGAAGGTGTAACTGTACTTCCTTCAGGTGTTCAGTACAAAGTCATTACAGAAGGTACTGGTGCACTTCCAACTGACACTTCAACTGTTAAGTGTCTCTATGAAGGCCGCCTCATCGATGGTACTGTATTCGACAGCAATACAGAAGAAGGTCGCGATCCATTCGAAGTGAACCTTGCTATGCCACGCGTTATCCCAGGTTGGGTTGAAGCACTCAAGCAGATGCCTGCTGGTAGCAAGTGGGAAGTATATATTCCACAGGAACTCGGTTACGGCTCACAGGATATGGGCCAGATCAAGCCTTTCTCAACACTCATCTTCACTATCGAAGTATTGAAGTAAAGGAATCATAAATCGTGAATAGCGAAAAGTGAAAAATGATTAGTAAAACAATTTTCATATTCGTTTGTGCAGTTATGACCAGTGTGTCAATAACTGCACAAACTGTTAAAAGCCCCCTCTCGGCAAAAGAACTGAAAGCACAACAAGCTGCAGAGCTAAAGGCTTTCAAAGAAAAGCAGAAAAACGAGTTGGCAGATTTCATCGCTAAGCAAAAGAATCCCGAACTTGCAAAATTCAAGCTCTCCAAACCCGAACTGAAGGATAGCGGGGACACCATTGCTTACATCTTCGGAGCCTTTCAGGTAAACGGGCTGAAGAAACACCTCAACGACCAGCTGCATGTCGATACAACCAACACCCAATATATGGAAGCCTTCTATCGCGGGCTCCTGTCAAAGGTGGATATCGACCATACAGATTCATTGTTACATGCTCAGCAGGTTGGTTATCAAATCGGTCAGCAGATTGAAACGCTGACAGCCAACGTATCGAAGGACTACTACGCAGCAGATCCCGACAAGAAGCTCTCATCAGCCATCATCGGCAAGTCTATCATCGTTGCACTCATGGGTCAGAACGAGTACTCTATTGAAGATGCACGAGCATTGTTCTCAGCTCAGATGGAAGAACGGCAGAAAGAGAACATGGAACGCCTACACGGTCCAAACCGCAAGGCAGGCGAAGACTTCTTAGCTGCAAATGCAAAGAAAGCAGGAGTCACAGTTCTCCCATCGGGCCTTCAGTACAAAGTGCTGACTCAAGGCACAGGAGCCATACCGAAAGCGACAGACAAAGTAAAGGTTAACTACGAAGGACGTCTCATAGACGGCACAGTATTCGACAGTTCGTACAAGCGTAACGAGCCTGCTACGTTCGGAGTTCGTCAGGTCATCCAAGGATGGGGGGAAGCCCTCTGCCTCATGCCTGTAGGCAGCAAATGGGAAGTCTATATCCCTCAGAATCTCGCCTATGGCAGTCGAGATCAAGGACAAATCAAGCCTTTCTCAGCCCTCATCTTCACTATTGAGTTGTTGAGTATCGAGAAATAAATACACTTCGAACTCCTTATATTTATTATAAAAGCCTGACATGTTAATTTTGCATTTCAGGCTTTTTTTAGCTATCATTCCCCTTAGTAGTGCAAAAAAGTAAAAAATCTAGAATACCAATAAAGCGTAATTGAAAAATTATTACTACCTTCGTAACCGAATCATTTGATACAATCACTGCCATGAAACATCTATTTTACATACTCTTGCTAACCTTCCTGCCACTCTCCTTACGTGGACAGGAGATGATACGTGGTGTCTGCGGTCTTTACGGAGATAATGTCCTTTGGGACTTGAAAGGAGACACACTCCTTATCAGCGGAAGGGGTGATATGGCTAATTATGAATGGCAAAAACCTCTACTTTCTGCTCCTTGGACAGCATACTCGGAGCGGATTAAGTGTGTTGTCATTAAGGATTCTGTTACTTCAGTTGGCGATTACGCCTTTCAATATTGCAAGTCCCTCACCTCTGTGACCTTTTCTAATAGTTTGAAAACAATTGGTAATGGAGCTTTCTGGGAATGCGTCAATCTGGATTCCATTACGATTCCCAATGGTGTATTCGTAGGCGACAATGCTTTCAACAGATGTAGTTCGTTACGCTATGTGAAGCTACCAGAGAACGTATCTTCAATGGGGAAGACCCCCTTCATGCTTTGCACGAGTTTGGATTCTATCCGCATTCCTAACGGCATCAAGACCTTAAGCGGCACCTTCATCAGCTGCTCATCCTTGCAGTATGTAGAAATTCCGAATAGTGTCACATCTTTTGATAGTTATGTGTTCAAAGGCTGCGAATCCCTATCATCCATAGATATCCCAAGCAGTGTAATCAGTATTGCGCAAGAAGCATTTGCACAATGTACGTCTTTAGATTCCATCACAATTCCCAATAGCGTCACTAGTATAGGGAATGGGGCCTTCAAGGATTGTACGGCTCTGAAGTCCGTCAAGCTGTCAAACCAACTCACTTCACTCTCGAACAATATATTCCAGAACTGCACCAGCCTGGCTTCTATCACGATTCCTGAGGGAGTTACGACTATCGGACAATATGCATTCACGGAGTGTCAGCGACTCGCTACCGTCATCATCCCCAAGAGTGTGACAGACATCTTCTGGCAAGCGTTCTATAATTGTATGGGAATAGAAGATGTATTCTGCTATCCTACCACCATGCCTCAAGCCAATCAAAACGTTTTCGATAATTACATGTACTGGCCCCTGAAAGCTACGCTACATGTACCCAAGCAACTGATGAGTCAATACAACGCCACCAAACCTTGGTCGGTATTCGAGCGAATCATAGCCCTACCCGATGCGATAGACAGGGAGAGTGGGAATAGTGCTACCATCTATTACACCCTTGACGAGGAAGGAAAGACTGCATCAGTGACCAGCGGTCCTGAAAAGTATGAATCAAACGTCACAATTCCCAGTCGTATCTTCTCAGGAGGCAACTACTACGGAGTAACCTCTGTTGAGAACTTCGCATTTGCCAATTGTACAAATCTGTCAACCATTACGCTCAATAGCTCCATCAACTATGTAGGCCGCTTTGCGTTTGCCGATTGTAGCAAGCTGGCATCAGTCAAGCTTCCAAACAGTATAACTGCTATCGAGGACTATACCTTCTCAGGTTGTAGCAACCTGTCAGAGATAAATATACCTCTTAATGTAACCTCTATCGGAGAAGGGGCCTTTTCCGACTGCCAGAAACTCCAATCTATCTCTATCCCATCAAAGACCACCTTCATCGGTATGCGTGCATTCGCCAGCTGTAAGGCATTAACGGCAATCAACCTGTCTGACAAGCTGGAGATTATTGACGACAACGCTTTCGAGGAATGCGAATCGCTCACTTCTCTGACACTCCCCAACAGCATCGCTTTCATTGGCTGTAATGCGTTCAAAGGCTGCAAGAGCCTGAAAGAGATAGTCTTCGAGGGCTGTATAGACGAAATCTGTCAGGATGCCTTCATCGGCTGTACTGGATTGAAGGACATCTACGCCTATTCCGACACTCCTCCTGCAGCAGATGAATATACATTCGAGGAGAGCAACTACGATGCAACCCTTCATGTGTCAGCTGCTTCGTTGGAAGCCTATCAAACGACAGCCCCTTGGTGCTACTTCAAGCATATCATCTCACACGAAGAAGGTGCGTATGGTGGAATCGTCTTTCAGTATGATTACAACCATGAAGACCAGACGGCAACATTGACAAAAGTCACCATCTCAGAAAACACACACGAAGAGAAACTGGTCATCCCTGCAGAAGTCCAAGTAGAAGGAAAGACCTACAAGGTGACAGCGATTGCTAATAATGCTTTGGACATGTTAGAACTTCAGGGTATTATTTCCATTGAGCTACCTGGTTCCCTACATAACTTAGAGACGCATACCATACCTTTTACTGAGCAGTTGAAAACCATCAGGATTATGGGTGACATGGAAAGGATAGATGATTATGCTTTTTTTGATATGCTTAAAGATAGTTCCGGACTACTGGACTGCTCGCTAGATCATTTTTACTGCTATGCATCGTTTGTGCCAGAGTTAAGTCCTTTGGCATTCAACGGGCAAGCATTACGTGTTAAGTCTAATGATGATATAGCTGTTATTGATTTTGATGGAACCCCATATTATCTGCCACGGTATTTCTCCTTTACTTGGTGGGAATTTATTTGGAACGACGGAGAAGATGGTAACCCCGTTGGTTATCGTCCGGCTATCCTCCATACGGAAACCCGATACCAGTACTACCTCATAGAACATACCACCCTGCATGTACCAGCCAACCTAGTTGACAGCTACAAGCAGACCTTCCCTTGGAACATGTTCGGCAACATCGTAGCACTCACGGAGGAAGAGACCAAGATACAGCAACCCCTCTCCCCGCTCCCCCGAGGGGGAGAGATTTACAACCTGCAAGGTCAGCGAATCTCTGTGAGCTCAGTCTTCCCTGCGCCCTCTGTGCTCCCGAAGGGTGTGTATATTGTGGATGGAAAAAAGGTGTGGGTGAAGTAACTTATGGTTAAGGGTTCAAGGTTCAAAGTTATTGAGCTAAGAACTAAGAACTATAGAGCTGTAGAAGAAAGACAGGAGGGCTTTGGCTCTCCTTTC